>JAYTBD010000259.1:0-1938 GCA_043737155.1 Fimbriiglobus sp.
GCAAAGTGCAGACATCAGTGACGCCGCAAGGCGTTGAGCACCGGGCCAAGACCGAACTCTGCGCCGGATGCACGAGGTGCAGACCACAGTGACGCCGCAAGGCGTTGAGCACTAAACGGCGACAACGTGTATCCAGTCTTCGCTGGTGTGCAGACCACAGTGACGCCGCAAGGCGTTGAGCAGATCGAATAGGCGACTGGCAGGGGGTCGGATTTCGCATGCAGCCTCGGCGATGTCGCATGGCGTTGAGCGAACACCGGGACGCACGGCCGCACCTTCCGACACGTCATCGGAGGTCGTCGAAGCGGCTCCGAAAAATCTCCCCCATCCGTCCGTAATCGCGTCGTTTCCCGCGTCCGAATCCGCAAGATCGGCGGGTCTCCGGGGTATCTTCTGGCGTCCCTTTCACCGACGAATACACCGGCGAGGAACCGACTGTGCTCTCCCGATTGTCGCCCTCGAAATCGTATCGCTCCCGCGACCTCGGTTATCTTCAGACCTACACCGAATTGGCCGATGGGGTGCTGATGCTGAGCTGCGCCCGCGGTCGCAGAACGCTCGAAACGGCTTACGATCTCCAATGTGAGCGGGTCGAAAACGGCCGGCTCGCGGTGGTGTATCTCGCCAAGCGGTCCGACCCCGGCGGGATGGTGTACGGGGTCGAATTCGATCCGACATCATCCTTGCCTGCACGCTGCAACTGCGGCGGCTTCGGCCGCTTCGGCCGCTGGAAAGGCTGCAAGCATGTCGCCGCCATCCACGAACTGTTCGTCCGCGGCGAACTCGGCTGCGCGAGTTGACTCCTCACTCGCTCAAATTGCCGATGTACTCTTCGTAGGCTTGCTGGGCTTTCCCTTCCGCCGCGGTCAGCGACTTCTGCTTCGCGGTCAGCGCGTCCATCTCCTTTTCCTGAACGCCGAGCTTCTTCAGATACTCGCCGTAGACCTCCGCCTCTTTCGGCGTGTCGCGCAGATTCTTGCGGATGCGATCCTGATCGGCCGCGATGCGGGCGATGTCGGCGACCACCCGCTGAAGGTCGCGGCGGACCGCGTCGCGCGCCGCCTTGATCTTCAGCGCCTCTGCGAGCTTCGCTTTCAGAGCCGGCGACGATTCGCTCAGCATGATGATGGTCTCGATGCCCTCGTCGCTCGAATTGGTGAGGATCAACTCCTCGCCGAAGTCGCGCTCCTCGGTCACGGGGAACTCGGCCGTCTTCCCGGCGGGCACTTTGATCTCGAAGCGGAAGAGCGCCGCCAGTTCTTCGACGGGCTTTGCCGTATCGACGAGCTTGAACCCGCGGTCGGTGCGGTTCGGGTGCTCGACGATGATCGTGCGGTCGGTATCCGACTTGTTCGCGAACTTGTAAACGACGACCTCGCGGGCCTTGCGCGAGGTCGTCACGATCCCCTTCGTCGCTTTGACTTTCGTGATGGTCGTGGTGCCGGTGCCGATGTGCGGGATCACTTCGGTCGCGAGATCGATGGCGTAGGCGATGAGCCGCTCGTCCTTCGGGGCCGTGTCCATGATCCGCGCATCGCCGGCGTAGGTGCTCCCCTCGAACACCGTCACCGGCCCCTGCGCCAAGTGCGAGCCGGTGGTGTTCTTGAACTTGAGACCGAGGAGCGGGTGTTTCGCTTGGACAGCCGGGTTGTAGATGCTCACGCGCGCCGCGTCGATTTCTTTGCCGAGGATCGGCAGCAGCGCGACTTCTGCCGGGCGAGGTTGACGGGATGATCGATGGTGTACTGGAAGAAGTCGCCGAGCTTGGCGGCGGTGGCGGCCGACTGCACGGAGCCAAGTTCCATGCGCTGCGCCAGTTCGGCGGCGAGTTCGCGCTTGTAGGGGACCGCGCTGGTTTGAGGCGGGGAGGTATTCTTGAACGCATCGATGTTGAACTGCTCTTTGTCGCTCTTCTTCAGCTTGGAATTCTGATCGAGC
>JAYTBD010000260.1:0-1936 GCA_043737155.1 Fimbriiglobus sp.
ACAACTCCGTGAGCGCCCTCCTCGCCGACCTCAAGGAACGAGGCCTGCTCGACTCGACCCTCGTCATTTGGATGGGCGAATTCGGCCGGACCCCGAACATGAACACCCGCGGGACTAAGCCGGGTCGGGACCACTACCCGAAGGCGTGGAGCCTCGCCATGTTTGGCGGCGGCCTCAAAGGGGGTCGAGTCGTCGGCAAGACGGACAAAGAAGGGGCCACGGTCGCCGAGCGGCCTGTGAAGACCGGCGACTTCCTCGCCACCGTCTGCGAGGTCCTCGGCATCGACCACACCAAGGACAACGAGGGCGTCAGCGGCCGGCCGATCAAGATCGTGGACAAGGGGAACGCGCCCTTCACGAAAGAAATCTTGTAGGCGCGCGGACGTTCGCCGGGCTACGATCTGCGTTCGACTAGCCCGGAGCTTCCCCCATGCGATTCCCCCTCGGTTTGTGCCTGCTCCTCAACGCGTCCGCGCTCACCGCCGCCGAGCGGCCACCGAACGTCGTCCTAATTTACGCCGACGACCTCGGCTACGGCGACCTCGGTTGCTACGGGGCAAAGGGCTGGACGACGCCGCACTTGGACCAATTGGCGAAAGACGGCGTGCGCTTCACCGATTTCCACGTGTCGCAGCCCGTCTGCTCGGCCTCCCGCGCTTCGCTGCTCACGGGGTGCTACGCCAACCGCCTCGGCATCCACGGGGCGCTCGGGCCCAAATCCCGGCACGGCATCCACGACGACGAAACCACCCTCGGCGAACTGTTTCGGTCGAAGGGCTACGCCACGGCCGCGGTCGGCAAGTGGCACCTCGGGCACCTCGACCGGTTCCTGCCGACCCGCCACGGCTTCGACAGCTACTTCGGCCTGCCCTACTCGAACGACATGTGGCCGAACCACCCCGGCGTGAAGGCGGGAACCCATCCCCCGCTGCCGCTCATCGAGGACGCGAAGGTCTTCGACGCCGACGTGACGGCCGAGGACCAAACGAAACTGACGGCGATGTACACCGAGCGGGCCGTGAAGTTCATCGACGCGAACAAGGCGAAACCCTTCTTCCTCTACCTCGCCCATTCGATGCCGCACGTCCCGCTGTTCGCGTCGGAGAAGTACAAGGGGAAATCCGCGCAGGGTTTGTTCGGCGACGTGATCCAAGAGATCGACGCCGGCGTCGGCGACATCCTTGCAGCGCTGAAGAAGCACGACCTCGCCGATGACACGTTGGTGATCTTCACCAGCGACAACGGCCCCTGGCTGAGCTACGGCAACCACGCCGGCACCAAGGGGCCACTCCGCGAGGGCAAAGGCAGCGTATGGGAGGGCGGGATCCGGGTGCCGTGCGTCGCGCGCTGGCCCGGCAAGATCCCGGCGGGGCGCGTGCAGACCGAAACCCTGATGACCATCGACGTGTTCCCGACGCTCGCCAAATTGATCGGGGCGGAAGTGCCGAAGCTCAAGATCGACGGCAAGGAAGCGTGGCCGCTCTTCGCCTGCGAAAAGGGGGCCAAGTGCCCGCAGGAGGCGTACTGGCACTATTACAACACGAACGAATTGCAGGCGGTTCGCAGCGGCCAGTGGAAACTGATTCTACCGCACACCTGCCGGATGATCGAGGAGCGCGCTCCGGGGAAGGACGGCAAGCCGGCGGGTTACAAGCAGGTCGCGATCGCCGAGCCGATGCTGTTCGATCTCGACGCCGATCTGGGCGAGAAGACGGACGTATCGGCGGCGAATCCGGACGTGCTGGTGAAGCTGCAGAAGCACGCCGACGCGGCCCGCGCGGAACTCGGCGACAGCCTGACGAAGAAAATGGGCCGAGGGGTACGCGAAGCGGGGATCGAGAAGGATAAGTGATGCGGGGGGGCGGTGAGCAACCGATCTTCATTGAAGTTCAACCTTCAGGTTGTCTTCGTCGGGCCGAGTCTTCGAGGCACGACG
>JAYTBD010000261.1:0-1933 GCA_043737155.1 Fimbriiglobus sp.
TTCGTCAACGCCATCAAGTATCTGCTCGACCTCCGCGCCAAGAAGCCCGGCGTCGGCGTGGACGACATCGACCACCTCGGCAACCGCCGCTTGCGGACCATCGACGAACTCGCCGCGGACGAACTTCGCAAAGGTTTCTTGAAGCTCCGCCGCACCGTGCAAGAGCGCATGGCGATCAAGGAAGCGGCCGATATGTCGCCGCGGACGCTGATCAATCCGAAGTCGGTGAGCGCCGCCATCGAGTACTTCTTCGGCCGCTCCGAACTCAGCCAAGTCGTCGACCAGACAAATCCGCTGGCCCAACTCACGCACGAACGCCGGCTCTCGGCCCTCGGGCCAGGGGGGTTGAACCGCAAGCGCGCCGGCTTCGAAGTCCGCGACGTGCACATTAGCCACTACGGCCGCATCTGCCCGATCGAAACCCCGGAAGGCACGAACATCGGCCTGATTTCGTCGCTGTCCATCTTCGCCGAAATCGACGAGTACGGCTTCCTCATCACGCCGTATCGCAAGGTCACCGACGGTAAACTCCACGAAGACGTGGTGAAACTCCGGGCCGATGAAGAAGCCCACCTGCAGCTCGCCCCGGCCGACACCGATGTCGAGAATGGCAAGATCACCGTGGCCCGCGTCAACGGTCGCTCCAGCGGAGAATTGACTTCGATCGACGCCAAGAACATCAACTACCTCGATGTGTCGCCCAAGCAAATGGTCGGCGTCTCGGCCGGGTTGATCCCGTTCCTCGAACACGACGACGCCAACCGGGCGCTCATGGGTTCGAACATGCAGCGGCAAGCCGTGCCGCTGCTGGTGACCGAACCGCCGATCGTGGCGACGGGGTTGGAAAAAGAAGTGGCGCGCCATTCCGGTATGCTCGTGAAGGCCCAAGAAGACGGCACCATCGTCTACGTGGACGCGGCCCGCATCAAGGTCGAAGAGAAAGACAAGATCGTCCGCGAGTACGTGCTGCGGAAGTTCCACGGGCTCAACGAGCGGACCTGCTTGAACCAGCGGCCCATCGTGACGATGGGCCAGAAGGTCAAGAAAAACACGATCCTCGCCGATGGGGCCGCCACCCACAACGGCGAACTCGCCCTCGGGCGCAACGTGCTCGTCGCGTTCATGAGTTGGGAGGGGTACAACTTCGAAGACGCAATCATCATCAGCGAACGCCTCGTGAAGAACGACACCTACACGTCGATCCACATCGAAGAGTTCGACATCGAAATCCGCGAGACGAAGCTCGGCAAGGAAGAATTCACGCGCGACATCCCGAACGTGTCGCCCAAGGCCCTCGGCAGTTTGGACGAGTACGGCATCGTGCGGGTCGGCACCTTCGTCAAACCGGGCGATATCCTCGTCGGCAAAGTGTCGCCGAAGAGCCGCAGCGAACTGACGCCCGAAGAAAAGCTCCTGCACGCGATCTTCGGTCGGGCCGGGGAAGACGTGAAGAACGACAGCCTCGAAGTGCCGTCGGGCGTGGAAGGCATCGTCATCCAAACGCAGCGTTTCAGCCGCCGGGCGAGCATGACCGAGGACGAACGCAAGGACTTGGCCAAGGAAGAGAAGCGCATCGAGACGGAGTACGCCGAGAAGATCTCGGGGCAGTTCCGCGAGTTCATCGACGCCCTCGGCGAAGTCATCGAGAAGAAGGAACTCAAAGACCCGAACACTGGCAAGGTGCTCGGCACCGACAAGGACGACCGCGTCGTCGCCGAGCAAGCCCGGGCGTTCACCCGCGACACGCTCGACGTGCGGACGCCGGACAAGGTCAAGCAGGTGAACAAGATCTACACCCGCCATTGGGAACGGATCCAGTTCTTCATCGACGAGCAAGAACGCAAGTCGAACTCCTTGAAGCGCGGCGACGAATTGCCGAGCGGCGTGCAGCAGATGGTGAAGGTCTACATCGCCACCAAGCGGGTCATCTCCG
>JAYTBD010000262.1:0-4909 GCA_043737155.1 Fimbriiglobus sp.
ATATATTAAGTTCAAGTTTTAACGAAATCTAGAATTATTTATGATGGATCACAGCCGCTTCGAAATCTTCAACTAGCGATTTAACAAGTTGCTCGATACGTGAATGACTCACTGCAAGGCGTTTCATCCGTATTTCGACGTATGAGTATGGGTATTCATCACCAAGCGTCAGCGTTTGGGGCATCCTCCCCTGGATGTCCAATAAGCTGTCGTAGACAAGCAGTTCATGATAGAGCCGCTTCATTCGTATTGCAGCCACATGCGGAAGACAATCTTCGTATGTGCGTTCGTTGTAGATCCATGTGAAAGCTGGAGTATCAAGTTGTACTGCGTTCCATGGCTCATCATGCCCTACAGCGTACTTGACCTTCACAGCTGAGTTTGGAGAATCGACTGCGTCAATTTTCGGTATGACGAGTGGGATGGCGGTTTCGCCGAATCGCGATGCGATGAGTTTCAAATCTTCGAGGGTCAACTGAAGTTGCTGCGAGATGCTTTGTTTTTTGCCAGCCCTTTCGAGTGCCGCATTTTCTCGCAGTTCCTTGAAATGTTCAAGCTGCTCAGTCGTTACTCTCTTGGTCTGCTGAGTTTCGGACACGAAATAGTGAATGGCACCTCCGGTGGCGACGAGTGCCGCAAGCATCACTCCGATTGCTGCAACGAAAAAGGTCGGGCCACCCCAACCACCGTGGCTAGGTGGAGCCGCATGTTGACAGGTTGAAACTGGATTGCTGATGCTCATAGCGTGGCCCTAGAAGGAGTGGCGTGTGGTAAAACTATAAAGCATTCGTTTCACCGGTGACGTAATTTTTGAATGTTGACAGAAATCCCAATTTTGGTCCGAAATTCCGATTGCTCGGCCCAGGAACTACAGGCAGCACAAGTTCTGACCTGCCTTCCTAAAGGTTTCTTCTGACGTGTATGTTCGTCAACTTTCGGCTTATCGGGATACTCCCCGCATTTGATAACGACGCAAGTCCTTGCCGCGCATAGTAAGTCCAGCGGCTGGCGTCTGAGCAAGCGCTTTTCGCTGAGTCTACGCGAGGGTGTGTGCCTTCTCGCTGGAATCAGACCGGCTCACACTTTCAACTCCGCCCGCTGGCCCAGACTCCCGGCGTAACGCAACCGAATCGGCTCCACATCCGCCTCCACGAACTCTGCTCCGGGGAGCGGCCGACGATCAACCGCGCATCCGCCACCGCGTCGAAGTTTACTCGCGGTAGATCGGCTCCGATTGCAGGAGCTTGAATGACTGTGTCTCGCCAACCGAGGTCACCCCCTCTCCGTTTCGGAGAGGGGGCCGGGGGGTGAGGTCTGCCCGCACGCCGTCTTTGTCAATCCGTAACGCGCCTTACGTCAACAGGTGAGACCTCACCCCAAACCCCATCTCCGAAACGGAGAGGGGGAGCCGGAATCGTGTCCAGCGACGCAAACCCTTGCCGCGCATAGTCAGTCCAGCGAGTGCGCGCCGAGTCCAGCGTTTTGCGCCGAGTCCACGCGAGGGTGTGTGACTTACCGCTGGACTCAAGATCGACTCACACCTTCAACTCCGCCCGCTGGCCCAACTTCGCCGCATAACGCACCCGAATCGGCTCCACCTCCGCCTCCACGAACTCCGCCACTTGCTCTGGGGAGCGGCCGACGAACAACCGCGCATCCGTCACGGTGTCGAAGTTCACCGCGCGGAAGATCGGCTCCGCTCGCAGCAGCTCGAATAGCTCCGTCGCGGTGCCAACGCCCTCTTTAATGCGGTTGGTCACGGCGACGCTGTGGGTGCGGATCACCTCGTGGGCCTCCTGCCGATCGGCCCCCGCGGCGACGGCCGCCATCATCAGATTCTCGGTCGACATGTACGGGAGATACTCGCGCACCCCCTTCGCGATGATCGGCCGGTTCACAATCAACCCGCGCGCGAGGTTCAGACCGATGCGCAGGATCGCATCGGCGCTGAGGAAAGCTTGCGGAATGTACAACCGCCGGGCGGCGGAGTCGTCGAGGGTGCGTTCGAACCACTGCGTCGCGTGGGTCTGAGCCGCCATCGCCGGCAGGCCCATGAGGAACCGCGAAATGGAACAAAGCCGCTCGGCCCGCATCGGGTTCCGCTTGTACGCCATCGCCGAGGAACCGATCTGCTTGTCTTCGAATGGTTCGTCGATCTCTTGGCGATGGGCCAACAGACGGAGGTCGCTGCCCCACTTGTGGCACGTCTGTGCGATGCCCGACAGGGCATCGACGATTTGCGAATCGATCTTCCGGCTGTAGGTCTGCCCCGTGACGGGGAAGCGGGTGTTAAAGCCCATCTTCGATGCGACGAGTTCATCGAGCGCCCGCACCTTGGCGTGATCGCCGTGGAACAGGGCCAAGAAGCTCGCTTGCGTGCCGGTGGTACCCTTGGCTCCGCGGAAGGGGAGTTCATCGCGGCGGCGTTCGAGTTCCTTCAAGTCGATCACGAAATCGTAGCACCAGAGTGCGGCCCGTTTGCCGACGGTCGTGAGCTGCGCCGGTTGAAAGTGCGTGAAGCCGAGCGTCGGTTCGTCCTTCCACGTCGTTGCAAAATGGGCGAGCGCGTCGATGACGTTCGCCAACTGCGCGCAGAGTTCATCGAGCGATTCCCGCATCAGGATCAGGTCGGCGTTGTCGGTGACGTAGCACGATGTCGCCCCGAGGTGGATGATCTCTTTGCAATCGGGGGCGACTTCGCCGAGGGTGTGCACGTGGGCCATCACATCGTGGCGGAGTTGCTTTTCCCAGTGGGCGGCGCGGTCGAAGTCGATGTCGTCGAGGTGGGCCTTCAACTCCGCGAGTTGCGCCGCCGTGATCCGGGGTGTTCTGCCATCCGCTGCGAGCAATCCCAGCTCCTGCTCGGCCTCGGCCAACGCCAGCCAGAGGCGGCGCCAGGTGCGGAACTTCCGCCGCGGTCCCCAGCGTTCGGACATGCTCGCGCCGGCATAGCGGGCGATGAGCGGGTTGTCGTAATTCAGGTGGGCGTCGGCCATCGTAGTGTCGAACTTGAGGGAAAACGAGCGGGCCGATCCGCGGGAATCCCCGGCGGAGTGGGCATTCCGCGACGTTGTCGCAGGCCGACTTTCGGCCCGATTATTTTAGGATTTCCGCGCCACGGTGGCCGGGCGAGCGAGTGCGGGCGGCCGATAGATCCGGTGGAACCACACGATACGGATGTCGTCGCAATCCCTTCGAAGGAGTCTTGCATGTCCCGTTGGATGCCGAAATTGCTCGCCGTGGCCGGGGCGTTGGCGCTGTGGAGCGGGGCCGAAGCCCCGGCGCAAGCGGCCGGGAACGAACCGCCGCTGCCGAAGATGTACTACTACCCGTACAGCTACTTCCCGCACAACTACTGGCCCGCGCAATCGCCGCAGTGGCCGGAACCGAAAGGCCATCCGTATGTACGGCCGCCGGCGTACCAGGCTTACCCGGCGTTCAAGGAACCGGGCTGGCGCTACGAACTCTGGGAGCCGATGCGCCACTACCGCGGCCACCACTTCTGGCTGGATCAGTTTTAATTTGCGATGGTGGACGAAGCGAAGCCGGACGCGGGTTGCGTCCGGGTTTCACTTCATTCTTTGCGGAATCCGCGTTTTTCGAGGTAAGCTCCGAGGTCTGCCAATTTTTCGATGTCTCGCTCCAACTTCTGTTGATCCGTCCACATCTTTTGCTGTTCGGAACGATACGTCGCTTCGTATTCCCTTCTTTCATTTCCTGATTTGGGCACATTCACAGTCTGCCCCTTGGAACCTTTAGCAATGGTGATCTCAGTACCTTCGATGATGGCTGTCTCGGTCGTATGCGCCATAGCTCAAGTCTCCCCACTGATCCGCAGGTTATCCGGACTGCCGCTTCAATGGTACTGGAAAGGGCAGTTCCGAGCCGTCCCACAGCCTCCTCAACAATTGGGGATTCAGCCGCAGTCCGATCAGGAGATCCAAGATGCGATCGTCCAAGTCGATCACATCGGCCGGCACGAAGTTGGCCAGTCGGCCGTACTTGAGCCAGCTCCAAACCGCTTCGACGGGGTTGAGGTGCGGGCTGTAGGCCGGGAGTCGTTCGAGACGCAACCGGCGATTCTCGCGGAGGAACTCGCGCATCGCCGGGCCCTTGTGGTTGCTGCCGCCGTCCCAGACCACGACGACCCGGCCGCGCAGGTGCTTGAGCAAGTCGCGGAGGAAGTCGACGACCTTCTCGGTCGTGAAGTAACCGCGCGGGTCGGTGGCGAAGTAGAAGCCGAGGCGGCGCGTGATCGGGGAGAGGGTGATGGCCCCGATGACGCTGACCTTGTGGCGGTGGCCACCCCACGATTCGAGCACCGGGGTCTTCCCTTTGGACGCCCAAGTGCGGCGGACGAGGGGGTTGAGGAAGAGGCCGGTCTCGTCGATCAGGACGATGTGGGCGGCGTCGGCGGACGCTTTTTTAAAATGTCGGGCCACTGGCCCCGGAGCCAGTCGAGCACGGCCTCTTCGTCGCGCTCCTCGGCCCGCTTGGCCGGCTTCTGCGGGGAGCAGCCGCGTTTGCTGAGCCACTCGCGGAGGTAGCCGGGGTGGAAGGCGACCCCGAAGCGGGTGCGGATGAGGTCGGCGACGCGGCGGGCGGTCCAGAGGTCGGTGGGGAATCCGTGGTCGGTCGGCTTGTCGGCGAGCCATCCGAGGGCCTCGGCCTGCTGCTCGGGGGTCAGAAAACGCCGGCGGCCCGGATGGGGCTTGGCGGCGAGGGCGTCGGGCCCGGCCGCGCGGTGGGCGCGCATCCATTCGCCGACGGTGACGGGATGGACGCCGAGGAAGTCGGCGACATCCTTGTGCATCCAGCCGGCGAGGACCTTCTCCACGCCGAGGCGGCGGCGGGATTCCATCCCGGCCCGAGTGGTGATGACATCCATGATTCGCGCAGGATACAATCG
>JAYTBD010000263.1:0-1928 GCA_043737155.1 Fimbriiglobus sp.
ATTTTGTCGTCGTACGGCGGGTTCGGCTTGCCATCCCCTTTGACCCGCTTGAGTAGCCCGATATCGCACAGGGCGCGGAGTTGATCCCCCCGATTCAACTGGGCAATATTGAACGCGAGGGTCGTTTCGGCCCACGGCGTATGGCAAGTCAGGCACTGCGTCCGGCTTGCGAAGTTCCAATTCTGTTCGCGTTTGCCGCCGGGGATGCGCGCATCGTCCACGGTGATTTGCTTCTCCGATCCGTCGGCGGCAACGAGGTCGGCGTCGGTCTGATCATCCCGCCACGCGTAGGTGTAGGCCTGCCAGTAAGAGCCGTCATAATGCAGAATTTGAGTCTCCACGCGCCGCTTTTGCTTCGACTTTACTTCCAGCGTGATCGTACGACCGAGCACCGAATCTTTGGGGAAGTGGAATTGATACGGCAGCCAGTCGATGGTGCCGCCGAGGGCCTTGCGACCTTCGATGTCGAGGATCGGCTCGCTACCCGGCACGGCGACAAACCGCTCCGCCGTGGCCCCGTCGTTCCACATCTCGGCGTTCACACGGATCGGGCGAATCCCCCCGGCCAACTCGTGCGTGGTCGCATCCTTGAACAGCCCCGTCGCGCTGAGCTTGGTCGGAAACTTCTTCGGGTCATAGTCCGGCTGCGTGTTTTTCTCCAGCTTATGCACCTTGCCGGTGTCGTGGTCCAGCAGCAATAGTTCCCCGTCCGCGTCTTCGCCGAAGGCGACGATCCGCACCGTCGGCGCGATGATGTCTTTCAGTGACACCAGCCTGTCACCGTCGAACTTCGCGGCCCACACGCGCTTCGTCATGTAGTCGCCGAAGATGTATTGGCCGACGAGTTCCGGAAACCTCTTGCCCCGGTAAACGTACCCGCCGGTGATGCTGGCCGCCTGCGAGTGATCGAGTTCGATGGCGGGTGCCCGCACCGGCGTGGGGCCGACTTTAAGGTGCGTGTTGATCGGCTGCCGGGCTTCCTGCACGCTCCAGCCGTGGTTGCTCCCCTTGGCGAGACGGTGGATCATCTCCCAATTTTCCCAGCCGACATCGCCGACCCACAGCTCGCCGGTCGCGCGGTCGAAACTCATGCGGAAGGGATTGCGGAACCCGTAGCTCCAGACTTCGGGTCGGACGATTTTGCCATCGTGCGTGGTGTCGAGGAACGGGTTGTCCTTCGGGATCGCGTAATTCTTGCCGGCATCCTTGGTGTTCACATCGATGCGGAGAACGCTGCCGAGCAGGTCCGAGCAATCTTGACCGGTCTTGAGTTTATCGGGCGGGTTGGGGTCGGCCGCATCGCCGGTGGAAATGTAGAGGTAGCCGTCTTTCGGGCCGAAGTGCAGATCGCCGCCGTTGTGGCCCCCTTGCAGAAAGGTGAGCACGATTTCCTCGCTGGCCATATCGAGCTTCGCGTCGTCGCCTGCGCCGAACCGGAAGCGCGACACCCGCGTGCCATCCTCGAGGTTGCCGGCCTTGCCCTTCAAGGTGTAGCAAAGGAACAGGGTGCGATTCTTGGCGAAGTCGGGGTGAAAAGCCAACCCGTACAGGGAGTCGAAACTCTCGGCGCCCTTGAGCGTCTTGAGGTTTTTCAATTCCTTCGGCAGATCGACGACCGGGATCGGCTTGCGACCCTTGGCATCGGGCAAGACGAAAATTTTGCCCCCCTGTTCGCCGACGTACAGCACCCCGCTGGCGGGCACCCGCGCCAGCAGAAGCGGATGGTCGAAGCGGACATCCGGCAAGGGATCGGCGGCTTGATAAACCGGCGGCGGCTCCGGACTGCCAGTGATTTTGCCGGTGGTCCATGGCTTGCGCACCGGCTCGGCCGCGAGGAGTCCCGTGGGAATAGCAAGGGCGGCGAATAATACGAGCCAGCGTGAGCGCATGTGTGCTACCTGAAGAGCGGATGCGATGGGGATAGGATA
>JAYTBD010000264.1:0-4899 GCA_043737155.1 Fimbriiglobus sp.
AACCGCCGGCAGCGCCAAGCCCCGGTGGGTCAGGCGAATCCGCAGGCGATCCTTGGCGCGGGCCAACCGGCTGGCCACCGTGCCGACCGCCCAGCCGAGCCGATTGGCCGCTTCGGTGTGCGTGCAGTCCTCGAAGAAGCAGAGCAGCACTGGCAAGCGGAACTTGTCCGGAAGGCGCTCCACTTCCTCGATGACGGCGATCGAGCATTCACTCGGTTCGAACGGCTCCGAGGCGACATCGTGGATCGGCTCAACGACTTTCCCGATCCAGTTACGCACTCGGAAGGCCGCGTTGCGGTCAACTCGGAACAGGTAGCCCGCGACCGTGCCGCCGCGCACGGAACCGGCCTTCCGCACCAGCACGAGAAAGGTCGTCTGGAAGGCGTCCTCGGCGGAGTGCCGGTCCTGCGGCAGTTCGCTTTGGCATACCCGCCAGACCAGTTCCGCGTGCCGGCGGACGAGCAGTTCGAACGCCGAGCCATCGCCGGGTTCGGCGAATCGCGCGAGCAGCTCCGCATCCGAGACCGAAGCCTCGGCCACGGAGAGCGTCGGTTGATAGGCGAGGGAACCCGATCGCATTTTGCACCCGCGTTAATGACGACAGCAGTACAGAGCCGCACCGACGGGAATCGCATCCCGGGTTGTCTATTCTTTTCCGAGCCGCCGCCGCACTTGCACCAGCGCCCACTCCGCCGCTTCGCGGATCACTTCGTCGCCGTCCTCCATCGCCCGTTGCAAGGCCGGGATCACCGCGGCATCGCCGGTGTTGCCGAGCGCGATGGCCGCGTTGCGCAGCAAGCCGGTGCGCTTGGCGCGGAAGAAGGACGTGCCCCGGAACCGCGCGCGGAAGGCTGCATCGTCGAGCGAGAGCAATTCCGCAGGATCGAGCGCGACCAACTCGCGGTCCGTCGGAAATACGCCCGATGATGAATGGCGGTTCCACGGGCAGACGTCTTGGCAGATGTCGCAGCCGAAGAGCCAGGCACCCATCGGCTCGCGCAGCTCGAGCGGGATGCTGCCGCGCAATTCGATGGTCAGATAGCTGATGCACTTCCGCGCATCCAGCACGCCCGGCTCCGGGAACGCTTGCGTCGGGCAGGCGTCGAGGCAGGCGGTGCAGGTGCCGCAATGGCTGCCGGTGTGCGGTTCGTCGATGGGGAGATCGAGGCTCGTCAGAAGCGCGGCCAAGAAGAAAAAACTGCCGCGGTGCTTGTCGATGAGCATCGTGTTTTTGCCGAACCAACCGAGTCCGGCGCGGCGGGCGAAGTCGCGCTCTAGCAATGGAGCGCTGTCGGCGGCGCCCTTGGCCCGGCAGCCCGGTCGCTCGGCTTCCAGCCACGCGGCGAGGTCGTTGAGTTTGTCCCAAAGGAAGCGGTGGTAATCGGGGCCTTGTGCGTAGCGGGCAACCCGCACGGGTATCGGGTATCGGGTATCGGGTATCGGGTCTGTATTCTCTGCGAAACCCGGAACCCGATCCCCGACACCCGATTCGTATTTGAAGCCGAGCATCACGACGGTGCGGACCGATGGCAGAATGCTCGCCGGGTGCCGGCGCTGCTCGCGCTTCTCGCGGAGATAATCCATCTCCCCGGCGTGGCCCGCATCGAGCCAATCGGAGAAGCGGTCGAACCCGTCGGCCTCGGTCGCCGGGGCGATGCCGAACAGCGTGAACCCGTGCCCGATGGCCCTTGACCGGAGAGCCGCCGCGAGCTCCGCTTCGCTCACTCCACGTCCAGTACGAAGGCGGTGCCGTCGGAGTTGGCGGTGAGGAGCTTCTTGCCGTCCACGGTGAACGCGGCGGCGTTGGCGGCGAAGGGCAGTTGCCACTTGCCGATCTCTTTGCACTTCAAGTCGAAGACGCGGACTTCGCCGGTGGCGCTGAGCGTGGCGAACTTGTCCGAGGTCGGCGCGACCACCAAACCGTTCACGCCCGTCGTCACCGCTTTCACGGTGCCGACGACTTCGCGCTTGGCGAGGTCGCCGACTTTCACCTCGCCCTCGGAGTCGATGACGATCACGCTCTTCTTGTCGGTGGTCACGGCGATGTCGGCGACGCTGTTCTTGAGGATCGGCCAGTCGGAGCCGATGCGATCCTTCTTCGCCAAGTCCCAGATACGGATGACGCCATCCTTGTCGCCGGTCACGCCCCATCCGGCGTCGGGCGAGAGCACCGCGGCCGCGATCTTGCCCCCCTTGGTCGTCGCCGGGGCCACGGCCGGGGAAGTGAACGTATCGAAACCGGAATCGTTCGCGCCGCTGCTGGCCCAGACCGCGCCGACCGTCTTGCCGTCGTCGGAACTGGCGAGGTAGAACGGCTGACCGCCCGGCGTCAGTACCTGCACTTCTTTCACGGGGGCGAAGGTGAACTTGCGGAGTTTGATGTCGCTGCCGCTGCCGGCGACGATGGTGTCATTCCCCTGGAAAACGATGGCCGTGACGTTGCCGCCGAAGCCCGTGAGGGTCGCGACTTCGCGGCCGTTGGCCAAGTTCCACACCTTCACCGTCTTGTCGTCCGAGCCGGTGGCGGCGAACTTGCCGTCGCGGCTGACGGCGATGCAGCGGGCCATCGCCGAGTGACCGGTCGGGGCGCCGTCCGACTTCGGCAGTTCGAAGATCCGCAGGGCTTTGTCCACGGCGCAGGACACCGCGCTGCGGCCGTCCGGGCTGAACGCCGCGCTCGTCACCCAGCCGGTGTGTCCGCGCAACGACCGCACCTCGGCGTTTGTGGTCGCGTCCCAAATCCGCACGACCCCTTCGGCCCCGCCGCTGACGAGGAACTTGCCGTCGTTCGAGTAGGCGACCGTCGTGACCGGTGGGTTGCCGCCGCCGATGCTCGATTTGATCTGCGGTTCGAACTTGGTCGCTTCGACCGGATTGCCGTTGTCGGGCAGATTGAAGACTTTGACCAAGCCGTCGCCGCCGGAGGTGACGAGGCGATCCGTCTCGGGGTGGAAGTTGACGCACGAGACACCGCCGGTATGGGCGACGACCGACGCGACCGGCTTCGGTTCTTTGTCGTCGTTGGCCAGGATGATCAGCGTGCCATCGGCGCAGCCGAGGGCGATGCGCTTCCCGTCTTTGCGGATGGCGACGGCGCAGATCGCCGACTTGCTCGCCCACGACCACTGGGCTTTGCCGTCGAGCCCCCAAGCGCGGGCGGTGCGGTCGGCGGCCCCGGAGACGATGAGGTTGTCGGTCGCGGCGACGCTGAGCACCGCGGATGTATGGCCTTCGCAATCTTGGGCGGTGCCCGCGGCGATGGTCCAGATCTTCAAGAGTTTGTCGCCCGACCCGGAGATGACGCGGTCGTTGCCCAAGTAAGCCAAGCTCGTCACGGCTCCTTTGTGGCCGGGGAGTTCCTTGTTCAGCTTGCCGGTCAGCGCGTCGTAAACGCGGACGGTGCGGTCGGCCCCGGCGGAGGCGACGGTCGCGCCGTTGCCGCTGTACGCCACGGCCCAAAGGTTATCCTTGGCCTCGGTCATGGCGCGGTGTTCGTCGGCTTTGTTCAACGGCCAAAGGCGGATGCTGCCGTCTTCGCTGCCGGACGCGATCTGCTTGCCGTCGGGGCGGATGGCCACGGCGATGACCGCTTGCATGTGCCCTTGGAAAACGCGGTCGAGCTTGCCGGACTGCACATCCCAAACGATGACGGCGTTATCGCTGCTCGACCGGCCGCTTTCGCCGGATCCCGAGACGAGCGTGGCGCCGTCCTTCGACACCGCGACGCTGTTGATCGCCGAAGTGTGGCCTTCGAACTTCCGCACCACCGAGGCGGCGCCGAAACCGGGCATGCCGTCCGGCCCGGCGGTCAGTTTGATTTTCTTATCCTGGCCCGCGGTGAAGATGCCGGCGCCGTCCCGGGTGAAGGCGAGCGCGTTCGACGCGCCGTTGTCCGAGACGCCGGTCGAGAGCGTGAGCTTCGGGTTCTTGCCCGTGGCGTCGATCGCGAAGATCACGAGGTCGCCGGCGCGGTTGACGGTGCCGACGGCTTTGTCCGTGGGCGAGTAAACCACTTGGCTCAATTGCATGTTCTGATCGTCCGAGGTGAACTCGGCCTTCTCCGCGGCCACGTCCCACAGGATCAACTTTTTGTCGTCCCCGGCCGAGGCGAGTTGGTTCTTATTCTTGCCGAAGGCGACGCCGATCACGTCTTTCTTATGGCCTTTCAACGTGTGCAACTTCTTGCCGGACTTCGCGTCCCACACGTGGATTTCCAAAGCCCCGCACGACGCGACCCATTCGCCGTCCCGGCTGAAGGCGACCGAGGGCACGCGGAGCACATTGGCTTTTTCCTTCTCGCTGTCGTCGGTGAACTTGTTGGCTTCGTGCCCGCGGTAGGTCAACACTTCCCGGCCGTTGCCGATGTCCCACAGGCGCACGGTGCCATCCCGCGACGCGGAGGCGAGCAACGTACCATCCGGGCTGTACGTCAAATTGTTGACGCGGTCGCCGTGGCGCATCCGGCCTGCGCCGAGGACGCGGCTCACCTTCTCGGGGAGGTTCGGCGGCAGGAACGGGACTTGCCAGCGCGCTTCGCCCGCCAATCGCAGTGCGGCGCGGCTGTTCTCCGCTGCGAGGGCTTTCTCCGCTTTCGCGGCGAGTTCGTCCCCGGCGGCGAGTTCATCCGGCTTGAAGGTCTTCGCGGCCTCCGTGCGCTCGGCCTTGTATTTGGCGAGGGCGTCCTTCACTTGGTCGGCCGTGGGAGCAACGTCTTGAGCGAATGCGGGCATCGCCAGCAAGAGCAGAACGAGGGCCACGGGAAATGCACGGCGGACCATGGGGAGGACCTCGCGGAGCGGAGACGGTGCCGAGAACTGACGATTCTCAATGTATCCGCCAACAGGTGAGGCGGAAGCGCCTTCCTGTTCCCCCTCTCCGCTTCGGAGTGAGTGAGATGTG
>JAYTBD010000265.1:0-1924 GCA_043737155.1 Fimbriiglobus sp.
ACCCTGCCGCGCCTCCTCCAATTTCAAGCCCAAGCGGGGGGGGAAATCAAACCCAAGGCCAAAGCGTGCATCTTCCTGTTCCTCGAAGGTGGGCCGAGCACCATCGACATGTGGGATATGAAGCCCGAAGCCGCGGCCGAAGTGCGCGGGCCGTACAAACAGATCGCGACCAAGGTGCCCGGTACGTTCGTCTGCGAACATTTGCCGAACTGCGCGAAGGTCGCCGACAAGTACACCATCCTGCGCAACCACAGCCACAACGACAACGGCCACACCACCGGCTACCATTACGTGCTGACCGGCGTGAAGGCCGACTTCGCCGACGGCACCAACAGCCGCAAGCCGAATAACGTTCTGTATCCGTCCATCGGGTCGGTCGTGTCGCGCGAACTCGGCACCAACGGCACGCTGCCGCCGTACATCAATTTGCCGCACCCGCTGACCTCGGGTGGGCCGGGATTCTACGGCGCCGAGTACGCCCCGTTCGTGATCGAAGGCGATCCCGTGTCGCCCGACTTCGAAGTCCGCGACCTGATGCCGGTCGAGGGGATCGACGCCAAGCGGCAGGATCGCCGACAACGGCTGCTGAGCGGGATGGACAAGCCGACGTCGGGCAAAGCGGGGACGATGGCCACCTACTACGAGAAGGCCCACGACCTCATGACCTCCCCGGCGGCGCGGAAAGCCTTCGACATCAAGAGCGAACCGGCCAAGCTGCGCGACGCTTACGGCCACACCACCCTCGGCCAATGCGCGCTTCTCTGTCGGCGGCTGGTCGAAGCGGGCACCCGATTCGTCGGCGTCGATCACAGCGGTTGGGACACGCACTTCACCTGTTTCCCGAGCTTGGAGAAGGATCTAATCCCGAGCGTGGACAAAGCTTTCAGCGCTTTGGTCAGCGACCTCGCCGACCGCGGGATGCTCGACAGCACGCTCGTGGTGATGATGGGCGAAATGGGCCGGACGCCGAAGGTGAATGCGCAGGCGGGCCGCGATCACTGGTCGATGTCGCAGAGCGTGCTCTTCGCCGGCGGCGGCATCAAACCCGGCATCGTGATCGGCGCGAGCACCAAGGACGCCACGGCGCCGACCGCCGACCCGGTGAGCGTCGAGGACATCCTGCGGACGATCTTCCACCAGATGGGGATCGACAGCGCGAAGACGTACAACACCCCGCTCGGCCGACCGGTGCCGATCGTGAACGGCGGCAAGGTAATCAAAGATCTCGTCGGATAAGCGGAATAAAAAGGTTCACCACAGAGTCACAGAGAGCACAGAGAAGCAACAAGAGAGAACAATCGGGGAAATAACATGGCGACAAGTCCGGGCGGAGCACACTCCCCTGCATCTTCTCTCTTTCTTCCCTCTGTGTTCTCTGTGTCTCTGTGGTTAATACTCTTCATTCCTGAAGTTCAAGCGCAGAAGCCGAAGAAGACCGCCGAGCTCAAAGCCCCGGAGCCGGGGTACGCATTCCCCGCCGGCGCTAAGGCCGGGGCGACCGTCGACGTCCAACTCGGCGGGTACGATTGGACTCCGGATGTCGAAGCTTTCGCGCTCGATCCGCGCGTCGAACTGCAACTCGGCGGGGAGAACGGGCCGATCCTCGTGCCGCCGCCGCCGTATTGGTTCGGGGCCAAAGCTTACCTCAATGCGGCGCCGTTGCCGCGCGAGCGTGCGGCCAAGATCACCTTGCCGGCGGATCTGCCCGCCGGTCCGATCCGCTGGGCGGTCGCGAGTGCCAGCGGGGCCGGGCTGAAGACCGGCATTTTCTGGGTCGGCACCGAACCCGAACTCAACGAAGAAAAGGCGACCAAGCTCGCGCAGAAACTCCCGGCGTTGCCGGTGACCGTGAACGGCAAATTGTCAAAGGTCGAAGAGGTCGACCGCTACCGTTTCGCGGTGGCGAAGGACGGGCCTGTGTCGC
>JAYTBD010000266.1:0-1918 GCA_043737155.1 Fimbriiglobus sp.
AAAGCGATGCTCGAGATGGCCAAGAAGGCGAACGTCCGCGTCGCGCTCTGCTCGCCCAACGCCGTCGACAAACGGATGATGAACAACGGCAAGGAATACGTTGAAACCCAGAAGCAGTTTTACGCGCCGCTGAAGGATCTCGCGGCCGAGTTCAAGATCCCCTACGCCGACCAATACACCATTACCCGCGCCGCGACCGACAAGATGGAATCGAATGACCCGAAGGCGACGAAGGCCAAGCCGTACTACGACGGCTTCCACACCTCGGCCCCCGGCGGCCTGCTGATGGCCGGCGCGATCCTCAAGGAATTGAAAGCGCCCGCCGTCGTCAGCTCGGCGAGTTTCTTGGGCTGGAGCTTCGAAGGGAAATTACCCGATCCCATGGGTTGCACAATCTCGGACGTGATCAAGACCGAAGAGGGTATCGCCTTCACCCGGCTCGATGACGCGTTGCCGCTGCCGATTCAAGAAGAATGGCTCCCGATGCTGCCGTATATGAACGACTTGAAAGATCTGAACCACTACGACCTCACGATCTACGGCCTCGCCTTCGGCAACTACGACATCAGCATCGACGGCGTCAAGGTGATGAAAGCGACCTCCAAGGAACTCGCGGCCGGGGTCAACCTCGGCAACGTCACGACGGGCCCGATCTTCGAGCAGGCGAATAAGGTCCATTTTGCCATCGGCGAGAAGAACAAGCTCGTGTTCGACCGCTTCTTCAACGTGCTGAAGCCCAACGTGCCGGTGTGGATCGAAAACGGCGCCGCTCTCAAAGCCAAAGAATTGGCCAAGCGCATGGAGAAGATCGACGCGGCCCAAGCGGCGATCTACAAACTGGCCGAGCCGAAGCCGCACAAGTGGACGGTGACGGTGGCGAAGTGACATGCCCGCGACCGCGACCCTCACGGCCGACCGGGAGTCGATTCCACTCTCGAAAAACCTGACCCTGCAAGCGACCCTGCAGGGTCCGGCGCCGCTGCGTGTCGAAGTCCCGGCCAACGTGCTCTCGGACGAAGCGGCGCCGCTGTGGGAAGTCATCCCGCTCGGCGCGGCGACGCTGGTCGATCTCCCCGGCGGCCAGCAGCGCTGGAGCCAGCAATACACCGCATCGCCCTTCGCGGCCGGGAAGGTCGTGCCCCTCTCATTCCGCGAGTTCACCGCCGCCGCCGGCAACGACGTGTCCGCGAAGTCGATCGCATTCCCGGCCCTGCAAATCCAAGTCGAAACGAAGATTGCGAAGATCGATGTCGATCAAGCCATCCCTGCTACTGGGATCGAATTCCTACCGCCCGCTCCGCCGTCGGACGGTGTCCCCGCGGGCATCTTCATCTTCGGCATCGCGGTGGGGTTGTTGCTGATCGTCGGTCTCGTCTTCGCGTTGCGCCGACGGAAGCCGATCCCCGAACTTCCGCCGGGCGAACGGGCGCTTCGCGACCTCGACGCACTAATTTCCGATGCGACGTTGCCCGACCGCCTCGCCGCGATCCTGCGGACATTCACCGCGAAGCAATTCACGATCCCCGCGGAGACGCTGACGACCGCGGAGTTGGCAAAGGCGCACCCGGACGAAGAACTGCGAACGATTTTGGAAGCCTGCGACCGCGCCCGCTTTGCGGGTCTCGGTGAGGATGCGCCGGCCGGGATGGAACTCGCCGAGCGTGCGCGGGGGTGGATCCTTCGGGCCACCGTGCTGCCGGATGACAGGCGAGCCGGCCCTGCCAAGGGTGGGGTGATAAAACCGACCTTACGGGCAGGATGAGCTGCTGAAAACGCTGCCAGTAAAATTGGTAACAACTGATCGGTTATTCGTCCTGTTCAGTCGGTTTCAGTGGCCCGACCTTTGAAATGGCGATTCGATGCATCGACGTAAGTCCTTGTCGCGTATGGTCAGTTAAGTGTTTTGGAAACGAGTTAA
>JAYTBD010000267.1:0-1916 GCA_043737155.1 Fimbriiglobus sp.
GCCGGCGGCGACCCGGCCCCTCGCTCCGCAGTTCGATGGGTTGGGCACCGGTTCTCGAAGACTCGAACCGTCGACATCACGCGGAGCGTGATGGCTACAGTCCGGACAACCTGCGGATCGGCAACCGGCTTTCCGAGTGCCAAAATCCGAAGTGACACCCCGACGGCGCTTCCCACACCGTGGACCATCGTGTAAGTTCAATGCTGCAGCCCCACCACTCACTCATCCCGACCCGCCCACCCGGAGCCACCCCATGATCCGCCCACTCTTTTTGTCCGGGGTCGCCATCGCGGCCATCGGCGGCCTCACTGTGTGGCGTAACCTCACGCCCACCTCCGCCGCTCCCGTCCCCGAGCAGATGACGGCCGAGCATATGGCCGCGCTGCAAAAAGTCATCCGTCCCTGCGAGGGCGAAGACGCTTTCGACAAGATCGCATGGCTCACGACGATCCACGATGCCCGCGTGAAAGCGGCGAAGGAGGGCAAGCCGATCTTGCTTTGGGAAATGGACGGGCACCCGCTCGGCTGCGGGTGAAACAACGTCGTCGTGGGCCGTGTGTCCACTTTCGCCGATCCCGGAGTGCTCGAGTTGACGCGGACCGATTTCGTCCCCGTGTCCACCGACGATTGGTACACGCGCCGCCGCAAGGATTCCGAGGGGGATTTCTTCCGCAAGGTCGCCGATCAAAGCCCGCGCAAAGGGTTGAACGGCGGGACCCGGCAAGGGATCTACGTGTTCACGGCCGACGGCGAACTTTTGGCGTACAAGAACAACGGCGGCGACGCGGAGGACATGAAGAAGATCTTCGCCCGAGCGAAGGCGAAGTTCGACAAGCTCCCCGAAGCGCGGCGCAAACCGGGCGGTGTGACCGTGCCCGCCGCGGGCAAACCGGATCCGAACTTCCACCGCGTGCTGCCCGAAGACGGCATCGTGCTGAAGGTCCACGGTCGGATTTTAGAATCGAAGGCCGGGACGTTCGTGAAAGGGACGTGCGACTTCACCGGCGGCGATGCGGCCTCGCGCGACTACTGTTGGATCACGGCGGAGGAAAAGAAGTCGCTCGTCCCGCCGAAAGCCGAGGTCGGGTTCAGCTACGAACTACCCGGCAAAATCGCCGAGCGACTGGCCCGCTTCCACCTCATCGATAACACGCGCGGCGAACCGGCTTTTTGGACCAAGGAACAAATCACAACGAACCGGATCACGCTGACGGTGACGGCGGTGAAGGACGACGCCATCGAATTGCGGCTCGACGGCGAGGTGAAGTTGGACGCCGGGGAGAAACTCGGGTACGAGCCGAAGCTCCGCGGCGCCCTGCGGTATATCCCGAGCAAGAAAGCTTTCGACCTATTCGACATCGTGGCCGTGGGCGACTATCGGGGCGAGACGACGTACACGCCCGGCGCGCGGCCGGGCCGCAAGCCGTTCGGGGTCGCGTTCACCCTCGCGGACACGTCGAAAGCGGGCGAGCGCATCGCCCCGCAAGGCTTGCGCGATCGCGATCCGTACTACGGCAAGTGATTCACATGCGGATGCGGGACACGTCGTCTCGGCCGCGGGTCTCGGTCGTCGCCAAGCTTTGCAGTTCGCGCTGCGTGCGTTGCAGCACGACGGCGATAACCGAGTCCGATTCGAGTTGGCGGGCGAGGCTGGCCAACGCCTCGGCGGCCCATCGGGCATCGCCGCTGTTGATCGAGGGCGTGGAAAGAGCGGTCGACGACAGGGTGGAATTGCGCATACCCAGAACCTCCATGTTCGAGTGTGAAGCCGGGGATTATCCGGCGCGGAATCGCCCGGTGCAAGCCCAAGTGGGCGCAGGGTGCACCTATAGATTTTGGCATCTGCCCGTCTTACTGGCTGATTGCTGTTATCTGATCGCTGACAACTGTCCCATTCAAAACCTTTTGAAACGAGA
>JAYTBD010000268.1:0-1916 GCA_043737155.1 Fimbriiglobus sp.
CTGCAGAGCCGTTGCCCGATCGATCGCTCGGTCGGATGTCGCCGACTCCATCCGACCCCCTCGCTAGCGCAACGGGCTAACAAGAAAAGCGCTAGCGCATCGATCCCCCGGCCAAGTGAACCTTCCCCTATCCCCGCCGTCCCTCTTCAAAATGGCGCCGTGAGGGGACTTCCCCTTGAAAGGCGCAAACCGCGCGATAACTTAGCGAATGCCGGTCTTTGCGGGAGTAACTCAGTGGTAGAGTACCTCGTTGCCAACGAGGTTGTCGTGGGTTCAAATCCCATCTCCCGCTCTGCGAAGTGACGACGGAGTTTTGGCGATGAGCCGGGAAGAAGGGGGAATGCCCCGACTTCGCCGGCTCGAATCGTTTCAATACAATACCCAATCTGATTTCCGCCGTGCCGGTGGGCCGCAGTGCCCGGGAGTGATTCGATGTCGAGCGAAGAAAGCACCGCCCTCGTGGACGCGACGCCGGAAACCGAAGTCGATGCGGATGTCGCCGAGGCCGCGGTCAAGCTGAAACAGGAGGTCGTCATCACCGACGCCGGCCCTTGCAAAAAGCACGTCAAGGTGACGGTCGACCGCTCCGCGATCAACACGCGCATGGATGAGAAATTCTCGGACATGATGATCAAGAACCCGGTGCAAGTGCCCGGCTTCCGCACCGGCAAAGCCCCGCGCAAGATCGTCGAGAAGAAGTTCTTCAAAGAGATCTCCGCCGAGGTCAAGAACGAAATCCTCATGGCGAGCCTCGAACAGCTCGCGGATGAGCAGTCGCTCTCGCCGCTCAGCCCGCCCGAACTCGACCCGTCCAAGGTGCTCATCCCCGAAGCGGCCGACGAGCCGATGGTGTACGAGTTCAACATCGAAGTCCGCCCCGAGTTCGACCTGCCCGACTACAAGGGCTTGAAGATCCGCCGGCCGATCCACACGTTCACGCCGGACGATATCCGGCGCGAAAGCAAGCGGATCCTCGAGCCCTACGGCACGCTGGCGCCGAAGGAAGGCGACGATGTCGCGGTGGCGATGGACGACCTCATCACGACCACGCTTGTCATCAAAGACGGCGAGACCGAGATGAACAAAGTCAACGAAGTCCGTTTGAAAGTGGAGAAGCGGCTGGCCCTCGAAGATGGCGTCGCCGAGGACTTCGGCAAGAATCTGGTCGGGGCCAAAGTCGGCGATACCCGCACCGTGGACATCACACTGTCGCAAGGGGTCAACCCGACGCTGCGCGGCAAAGTCGTGACCGCCCACTTCACGATCCTCGACATCAAGACGATGCGGCTGCCCGAACTCACCACTGACCTGCTCGGTCAATTCGACGTCCGCAACGCCGATCAGTTCGAAGAAGTCGTGACCATCCGGCTCGAACGCTTCCTCGCGTATCAACAGCGTCAAACGGCCCGCACCCAAGTCTTGCAATCGCTCGCCGGCAGCACCAAGTGGGAACTGCCGCAGGATCTGCTGCAGCGCCAAGCCCGCAAGACCCTGCAGCGCCGGGTCATGGAAATGCGCGGCGCCGGCATGACCGAAGAGCAGATCGTCAGCCGGGAGCGATCCTTGACGCAGGACGCCCTCCGCAGCACCGCGGCGGCGCTGCAAGAGCACTTCGTGCTCCAGAAGATCGCCGACCTCGAGAAGCTCGAGATCGAAGATGCGGACATCGAAGCCGAGATCGACGCCATCGCCGACCGCACCGGCGAAAGCCCGCGCAAGGTCCGCGGTCGCATGGAGCGCGAAGATTTGATCGAGTCTTTGGCGACCGAATTGTTGGAGCGCAAAGCCCTCGACATGGTGCTGGAAACGGCGGTCTATGAAGACTATGAATTCAACCCGATGAACGAAGCCGAAGACGCCACCGCGACGACAGATGCCACCGCGACCGACGGCAGCGTTTGACCCGCCGCGTAGAC
>JAYTBD010000269.1:0-1913 GCA_043737155.1 Fimbriiglobus sp.
TCTCGCGCACGGGCGAAATCCATTCACCAACGCGGGATGATCCCAACGGAGATCGTTGCGGTGGATTCGATGCCATTCTCACCACTTCGTTGGGAGATCTTAATCGCCTATGCCCGCTTCGATCATTTCGAACAGTTCCGACAGTTGCCAACTCAAGGCCTTCGCCAAGCGCTCGATGTTCACGAGCGACAGGTTCCGTGTCCCCCGTTCCACGTCGCTCAAGTACGTGCGGTGGATGCCGGCTTTGTCGGCCAAGTCCTCCTGGGTCAGGCCGAGCGCCTCCCGGCGGCTTTTGACCGCGAAACCGAAGCGCTCGCGGATGTCGGGGCGGCCTTTCTTTTTTCCCATCGGTGGAGGATGGGGTCTTGCAGACTATCCGTGTATCGACGATAAGTGACATTCCGAGTTCCCCCCCACCCCGCCGCAGAGATCCCCGTGTACCATTTGCTCCGCTTCACGGTCCGCTACGGACCCCAGATCGGCGGCTGGGTCTTGACCAACCGGGGTCCGCTCGCCGAGATCATCGAGCGCTTCAGCGGCGCGGTTGCGGGGTCCTTCACCGGGGGCACGCAGCGGCTGGACCGCATCGGCGGCGCCCTCGTCGCCGTGGAGGGGAACCAGCGCGAGGTGATCGGGCTCCTGCACCGCCACGAGGACAAGCTTGACGGGGTCGGCCGCGCCGTGGAGGGCCTCGCCGCCGGCCAGGCCGGATTGGCGGAATCGCTCGACCTGCTCACGTCACTGTCGGCGGTCACGCTCGGCTTCTCAGTCCTCACGCCGGTCCTCCTGCTCTCCCAGTTCCGCATCCTCCACCGCCGGTTCGATTCCCTGTCCCGGGAGGTGAAGGCGATCCAGGAGCGGCTCGACCTCAGGAACTCGGCGGAATTGAACGCGGGGTTGACGTTCCTCGCCCAGTCCGCCGGCGACGGGGCCGATTGCGAGACCCTGCTCCAGCAGGCGCTGATGGAACTCACCCGGGCCGATCTGTACTATTCGGCGTTCCTGGAGAGCGAACTCGCCAAAGGCGGACAGTCGGACCGCGACCTCCTCTGGCTCTTGACCCGGCATTTGACGATGGCGGTCCTCGGCCTGGCGGCGTGCCACCTGCGCCGGAAGGAGCCGCGCCGGGCCGAGGCGACGCTCCGCAAGGGGATGGCGACGATGATTGAGCACGCCGCGGCGGTTTTCGGGAGAACCGTGGGCTCCGATCCGATGCGCTACTTGATGCCCGCGATGCGCGAGCACGGGGCGACCTTGGAAGGGATGGCCGAGCTGTACCGCCAAGCGGGGCACGCCGGCATCTTGGCAAGTGCGAACGGTTCGACGTCGGATTTCTTCGAGGGTCAGCGCGGGCGGTTGGCGAACGCCGCGGACCCCGTTTTCTACAAGGGGAGCACCGTGGCCCGCCTCCGGGCCGAACTGGCCGAGGCGACGGCGGCCGTCGAAGAGGTGAACCGCGTGCAAGGCTTGTGGCTGACGCTGCGGCACTGCGCCAAGACCGGTGTGGATTACTCCGAATTGGAACGCCGCATCCTCGCGGACCTCGAAGCGAGCCGGCCGATACCGGGGGAGTGCTACGCCTTTTTCCACGGCGCCGAAACCGAGGCAAACGCTCCGGCCAAGTCCCAAGGCTGACGATTCACCCCCGAGTCACCACCCACTGGCAGTCGATCATCGAGTGTCTCCGATTTTCACCGCCTCACTTCTAGCCTAAATTTCAGGCCAGAACGCGTCAAGATACTTGACGACGACTCTTACGGGTTTCGCCGAGCCCAATCTCGGCTCCCCGCTGCCATTTTGGTGAGCGGCAACTGACCTTTGCCTCCCCAAACAACTCGACGAACCGCACACCTCGTCTCCAATCCCATCGGAGTCACCCCATGCCCCGCATCCGCGGTCCGCCCCCGCGCGCC
>JAYTBD010000270.1:0-11396 GCA_043737155.1 Fimbriiglobus sp.
GCGTTCCAAGCACAGACGCATCTTCTCGATGCGGCCTCCCGGATTGGCGACGCTCTCGGGTTGGCTCGGGTCCTGCCGTTGGTACGGCCCGGTGATGACTTGCTCGAACGGGATCATCACGCTCGGCGGATCCCCGGGACCGGAGGTGTTCCCCACTTGCTGCACCCGCAGGACGAACCGCAACGCCCCTTGGGCCGTGGCGTTGAGGCTGCTGTAGTTCGTCCCGTCGTACCCGTTGAAAAGGTACCCGAAAGCGATGCCGTAAACCCGGGCCGGCGTGTTCGGAGTCGAGTATCCGGAGAAGGGCGCGGCGCTGGTTTGGGCGACCATTCGGTTGACGATGGCGACCCCCGCTTTACCGTTGGCGTTGAGGGACGCGTCCCCGCCCCACGATTCCGCGGTGCCGCTGTTTTGGTAGCGTGTGTCGACGCCGGTGCCCGTGAGGGTCCAGGAGCCGGTGGTATTCGGGATACCGTCGGTCTCGAAGATGACGATCTTGGCGGCGCCTTTGCGGGCGCGTTGGCCGTAGTCCGCGGTGGCGAGTGCCGTGGACGACGAGAGCAGGTTGAAGCCGACGCTCAATCCGCTGTTCGGGTCGGTGGACCCGCTGGCGCTCGGGATCTGCGCCGTGTCGTTCCCCATCGTCGCGGTGTAGGGCCGATGCTCGAGCGTGGAGTTCGCATTGGCCTTCAACGCGGCGACGGTGTCCTTGCGGAAGAACAGCGAATTCTTCAGAGAGAACCAATCCTGACCCATCGGCACGAGCGGGACGTTGAAGTTGCCGCGGTTGGCGAAGTAGGCGAGGCCGCAAAAGTCGTTCGGATGGTTCTTGCGCACGTCGTCGAGCACGGAATTGATCGACGCCTTGAGCTGCCAGCACTGCGATTGGTGCGTGGTGCCGGACCACCAAGGGCGGTCTTCGCCGGCGCGGTTCATGAACATCAGCATCGACAGCGGCCCGAACCAGAAGTGACCGCGGGGCCGGTTGACGTTGTCGGTGTAGACCATGTACGGTTTGCGGTTCGGTGTCACCGCGCCCGTCGGCGTGAAGCCGGCCCCGTTCGTGTTGCTCAGGGTGCCGAAGGGGTTGCGGGATTCGACCCCCGCGAGCATGGCGGGCGAGTTGTACGTCCACGATTGCAGCGGCCCATCGGTCGCGTCGTATTGATCGACGCCCATGACGTAGTGAATGTACGCGCGGAGGAACTTCTTATCGAGGGTGTTGCCGGAGGCCGATTCGGTCACATCGTCCGGGAACGAACTGTAGTAGAGCAACCGGCCGCTGCGGACGTTCGCCGGCAAGGTGGTCGGGCCGGTTTTGATCCACGCGATGATCGCCCGGTAGTTGAGCCGGTAGTAACCGGGGGTGTCCGAGATGCCCGCGGTCGGGTTGGTGGTGACGACGTTCAGGGTGTGCCCGGCCGTCGTGCGGAACAAGATCTTGTCGATGTTGTCGACTTGCGGGTTGAATGCCGCCCCGTCGCCGCGGAGGAAGAAGCGGCGGCGCCAGTCGCAGATCCAGTTGCCGTTGGTGTCCTTGGCCGTGTTGGTCGCGCTGACCGAATGCGGCAGTACCCCGCCGCCGGTGACGGTGCCGTAGGTATTGGAATCGGCGCCCCAGCGCGGGTCGGGCGGCCAGACGAACATCGTCTTGCCCCAGTAGCCCGGCCCCATCGAGTAGCCCTTGTAGCGCTCGGTCGTCGGCACGAGGGCCACGGTCTTGGTCACGCCTGCCTGCGCCCGCAGACCGGCCATGTCGATGTCGTAGCCGTGGCGTTCCCAAACGGTGTCGAGGTAAGCCGCGTCGGTCGTGCCGCCGTCTTTCGCATTGGGCAAGAGGCCGGTGGCATTGCCGCCGACGGGCAGCGTGATGTTGACGAGGTCGCGGCCCGCCGCTGGGGTCACGGTGTAGCCGAGGTACTCTTTGAGGGTCTTGGCGCCGTTGTCGGTGTAAGTGCTGCCGGCGAGAGTGGACCACTGGGTCGATTGGTTGCCGCGGGAGCCGTTCGTGCGCGGCCATTTGTCGCCGAGGTAGGCCACGGGCGTGCCGGATTGCACGTCGTAGTTGTTTGGCGCCGGCACGGCCTTGGTCAGATCGCCGGAGGCGATTGGCGGGTAGCCGGTGAAGTCGAAGGTCGCCGGCGTCAGCGTCGTGGTGTTGGCGAGGGCCGTCTTGAGCGGGTTCCACATCTTGAAGGCGTTCGTCGAAGCGAGGGCCGCGGTGATGGTCGCCGGGTTGCCCGTATAGGTGACGAAGTCTTCGATCATCGCGGGGCCGCCGCCGGTTTCCATCGTGAAGTTGTTCGGCGAGTAATTGCCGTTGAACCCCTTCATTTGCAAAGGATTCGGTCGGGTCGCCGGGGTGGAATCGCCTTGCCCGTTCGGCGCGGTGTTCTGGTTGTAGGTATAGCGGGCGTAGTGTCCGAACTTCGGGTAGGCGGGGTCGGGGTTCATCATCCCTTCGATCGTCGCACTGCCGTTGGGCCAGTTCAACGACGAGTCGTAGCCCATCGACCCGGTGAAGTCGAGGACGAAGGCGATGTCGCGCGGGCGGTGCACGCCGACCGCTTTGGCCCCGGTCGGCATCGACGTGATCCCGAATATCTTGGCGAAGAACGTCGGCTGGTTCGCCGTGATGTTCACGCTCACGGCCGACCACGATTTGCCGGTGGGTTTGCTGCCGGGGAAGGTCGCTACGAATTTCTGCGAGCCCGCGTCGTAGTCGTACAGGCCGACCTTCACATCGCCCGCGTTGGGCAAGTTGGCCGACGTGAAGTTCGTGTTCATGAACACGTTGTTCGTCACGGCGGTGGTGGCCGTCGTTTTGGCGGTGCTGCTGTCGTTGTCGGTCGCCGTGTCTTTATTGTTGAGCACGCGGGCACCGGCGAGCGCGCCGGCGTCGGCGGAGTTTTGGCACTCCGTCCGCACGATGGTCAGCACGCCGAGGTCGATGGCGAGCGCGACGAAGCCGAACAGCCCCGTGGCGCACAGGGCGAGGATGGGGACGATCGTCCCCGGTCGGGTCGGGCGCGGGCGGAAAGCGAGCATATCAAAACCCCTTGTTACAGGTTCCGAGGTCCGAGTTCGTTAGCCTTCGCTGCCGGCGGCGGCGGTCACTTGAATGGGCACGTAATCGGTGTTGCTGTAAAAGAAGACCACGAACGGCAGGATCGGCCGGTACTTCCCGGTGATCCGCACCGCGATGCGCTCGGTGAACGTCGCCTGGTTCCAAGGGGGATTCCCCGCTTTGGGCGACAGCACCGGCGGATCGGCGTACAGTAGGGCCGTGTCGCACGGAAACGCCGTCACGGCGAAGTCGTGAATCATCTTGTCCGAACCGCCCATTTGATTCTTCACGTGCTTCTCGATGCTCTCCGTCGTGCCCGAATCGGTGTAGACGAAGGCGGTTCCCTTATCCGTGTTCACCGTGGCGTGCCGGGCCCCGCTCCGCGCGGCGTTGTTGCTCACGTGCAGGAGCATCAGCAGGCGCGAGTACTCGAAGATGGCGAACAGGAACATCAAAAAGATGCTCAGGACGAACGTGCATTCGACGAGGGTCACGCCACCGCGGCGGCGGCGGGATACCGGATTCTGGCGCATGGTGGATCCTCGGTGCGATTACGGGTTGTTGCCGGGCATGGCGGCGTTGATGCTGAAGGTGTCGTCCACGAGCATCCGCCACTGGGCGGTGAATCTCACGGAGGTCGGCTTCACGAAGCCGAGCGCCGTCCAGAGGCACTTCTTGGTCAGCGCGAAATCGTTCGCGGCTTTGTCTTCGATGACGACCGTCACGCTGAAGAGCTGCCCTTTGATGCCTTGGAAGGGTTCGGTCGCCCCGACCACGGCCCCGGTCGGGCTATCCAAGAACGCGAAGGTCACATCGACGTCGGCGTACTTCAATTTGTTCAGCCCCGCCCCCGAGAGATATTGCATCACCGCGGCCTTCACGTTCGGCGCTTGCGTCGGGTTCGGCCAGACTTGAGCCTTGATCTGGGTCGGCGTACCCGTCTGGTTGATGGTGTTCGCTTGGGCCGCCATGCGCGACCCCTCGCGGGCCGAGTTGGCGACGATCTGCTGGACCTGGACGACACGGCCCATTTCCCACAGGCCGATCATCAGCGGGACCATGATGAACTTCAACACGAGAACGAATTCGGCGAGGGCGGCCCCGCCCCGTTTTCGGGTCGACGATTTTCGGAGGAGCATAAATCACCTCGGAGGCCGGATGCGGAACTTCTTCCCCGCGATCCGAACCCTAGAACAAGTTCCCGCGGACGCGGCGGTGGCGCGGCGCACTTTTCGACGTATTTTCTCGGCGTAAGCGCGCTCCGGGCGCGGAATTGTGTCCTAAGCTGAAACTCGCCCGGCCCACCCGCTTATCGACCGGAGCTTCCACCGCCCATGCCCCGCCCCGCGACTCTCACCGATGCGGTCGAACTCGTTCGCAAGAGCGGGCTGATCGACGACGGGGTCACGGACGAATTCGCGGCCCGCGCGAATCGGAGACGCTTGGCGCCCGAGAGCTTCTTCGCGCGGATGGTGGACGAGGAGTTGCTGACGCCGTTCCAAGCCCGGCAGTTGACCGAGGGCCGCTGGCGCGGATTGGTGCTCGGCCACTACCATCTGCAAGCGCGCATCGGCCGCGGCGGCATGGGCCAAGTCTTCCGCGCGGACGATCGCAAACACGGGCGACCGGTCGCCATCAAAGTGCTCAACATCGACCTGGCGGACGACGCCCTCGCCAAAGCCCGCTTGGTGCGCGAAGCCCATACGACGGCCAAGCTCGACCATCCGAACATCGTGAAGGTCTACGATCTCGCCGCCGAGCACTCGCCCCCTTATATGGTGATGGAGTACGTCGACGGGCTGAGCCTGCAAGCCATCGTCGCCCTGACGGGGACGCTGCGCATCGAAGCCACCGCGCTGTGCGGCCGGCAGATCGCGCTCGGCTTGGCCCACGCCGCCGCGGCCGGGTTGGTGCATCGCGACGTCAAGCCGGCCAACCTGCTCCTCGACCGATTCGGTGTCGTGAAGATCCTCGACCTCGGCATCGTGCTGTCACTCGAAGACGCCGCGCCGCTGACGCTCTTCCCGGACGGCCAATCGCCCATGCTGGGCACCGTCGATTACTTGGCCCCCGAGCAAGCGCTGGATAGCCACGGGGTGGACGGCCGCGCCGACATCTACGCCCTCGGCGGCACGCTTTACTTCTTGTTGGCCGGGCAACCCCCTTTCGACGAAGGCGGGCCGCAACTCCGCCTCCGCCGCAAGCAAGCCTCCGAACCGCCGCCCGTCCACCGATTGAGGCCCGATATCCCCGAAGCGCTCTCGGCCGTCATCGCGAAGATGCTCGCGTTGCATCCGGACGACCGCTATCAATGCGCGCTCGATGCGGCCGACGCCCTCGCCCCGTGGGCCGTGCCGGTCGCCGGGTTCCCCGAGGATCTCTTCGCCCGAGTTCCCGGAGGCGATGGCAGCGGCGAATTCCCCGCCCAATCGCGGAGCAGCGTCTTTCGCCAACACGGCCCGGCCCACCGCGGTCGGTCGGATGCTTACGGCAGCAGTGTTCATCCCGCCCTCGCCATGACGCTGTCCGCCGTGCTGTCTCCGACCGAGCCGGAAATGCCTCTATTCCGCGACGTCGATCCCGCTTTGACCATCACACCGCCGCCGCACTTGCAACCGACGCGACTCAGCCCCGCTCTCCCCGCTTCGGTCGAGCCGATCGTGGTGCTGCGCGAGCGGATCGCGCCTCGGCGCCGGTACGGGATTATCGCGGCCGTCTGCTTGACGGTGCTGATCCTCTGTTTCGCCCTCGCGTGGGCCATCGGCGTGTTCGCGGGTCCGGTTGTCGCGGATGCAGCGATCAATCGCGGCCCCGGCACGGCCCGCAGTCACTCGGCCCGGGTTATCCCTTGCGACGCTCCGATCTTTCCGCACTAATCTGAAAGGGTCAACACCCGAGTCGATCATGCCCGCTCCCGCGACCACCGCCGAATTGATCGAGCGCATCCGCAAGAGCGGCCTGGTGCCGCCCGCCGAGTTGCAGGGGTACTTGGCGACGCCGCGCCCCGGACCGACCCCGCACCGCTTGCTCGACGGCTTGGTCGAAGCCCATCTGCTCACGCGCTTCCAAGCGGATCGCCTCGCGGCCGGGAAATACAAAGGCTTCGTCCTCGGCAGCTACACCATCCTCGACCGCCTCGGCGCCGGCGGAATGGGCCAAGTCTTCTTGGCGGAGCACGCCGCCATGCGCCGCTTTGTGGCCCTGAAGGTCCTACCCGGCAACGTTTACGAAGACGACATCGCCCGCGAGCGCTTCTTCCGCGAAGCCCGGGCCGCCGCGACCCTCGACCACCCGAACATCGTCCGCGTCTTCGATATGAACCGCGAAGGCAAGCTCCTCTACCTCGTCATGGAGTACGTCGAAGGCGCGAGTCTGCAGACCATCGTCGAGCAAGACGGCCAACGCACCATCGCCGCCGCGGCGAGCTACGCCCAGCAGATGGCCCACGGACTCCAACACGCCCACGAGCGCGGCCTCGTCCACCGCGACATCAAACCGGGCAACACACTCGTCGACCGCGCCGGCGTCGCCCGGCTCCTCGACCTCGGCCTCGTCCGCTCCGAGTCCGACGGCGATTCCAAACTCACCGCCAACCTCGGCGGCCGCTCCATCCTCGGCACCCTCGATTACCTCGCCCCCGAACAAGCTCTCGACAGTTCCAACGTCGATATCCGCGCCGACATTTACTCCCTCGGTGCCACGCTCTATTTCTTGTTGGCGGGCCACCCGGTTTTCCCCGAGGGCCGGGCCGGGCAGAAGCTGATGTGGCAACAGTGGCGGGACCCGACGCCCATCGACCGTCTCCGCCCGGACGTGCCCGCCGCGCTCGCGGCCATCGTCCACCGGGCGTTGGCCAAGAAGCGCGAGGAGCGATTTCAAACCCCGTCCGAACTGGCCGAGGCCCTGGCCCCGTGGGTCGCGGGGCTAGTGCAGCCGATCGGCGGATTGATCCACGCCCCGCCGTACCGCCCTTTCCTCGGCCGCGGCGCCACCGCCGCCGGCAACGACCATCCGAGCAAGCGCACGGCGAGCGCCGGCACCTCGCGCAACCTCCCCGAGCCGAAGCCGACCCTGGCCGTGGCGACCGCGACGCCCGTCTCGGGGGTCGTGCGGCTCGACAACCCTTTCGAACTGGATCAGGCGACGCCGATCGCGCTCGGCTCCGCCGACACGACGACCGTCGAGGATCGCCCCCTCAAGCGAACCGCGGCACCGGCGAGAATCGACCGCCCCCCGACGGCCAGCCGGAGGGTGTTGGTGCTGGTTTCCGCGATCACGGCTCTGGTCGTGGGGTTCATGTTCATCACGTTGGCCGCGCTCCTGTTCGCCTTCGGCGTCATCCGGACGTAGCGCGCGGTCTGTCCAGCGCGATACCCCCCACCCCCCGCTGGACAGACACAAACTTTTCTGGACAGACCGAAGTTTTCCGGACAGACTAAGCCCGCCTAAGACTTATGTCGAGTGCTGCGGATTGGACTGACCGAGAACGAATGCGGACCAGCGCGATAGACTGACGATCCAAAGTTCGCCGGATCCGCGGGAGCCGCACGATGGCCGACCAACTCGATCCGACGCGCACCATCGATTCGCCCGGGCACGCCCCGACCCAATCCATCGCCAATTCGGCCCGGGGCGACATCTCCCCGCAGACTCCCGCCACCGCCGATCGCTATATCTTCGGCGATGAAATCGCCCGCGGTGGGATGGGGGTCGTCTACCGCGCCACCGATGCCGCCTTCGGCCGCGAGGTGGCGGTCAAGGTGTTGCTCGCGAAGTACGACCCGGATTCGGTCGCGGCCCGGCGCTTCGCCGACGAAGCCCGCATCACCGGCCAACTCCAGCATCCGGCCATCCCTCCCGTCCACGACCTCGGCACGTTGCTCGACGGGCGCCCTTTCTTGGCGATGAAGCTGATCCGGGGCCGAACCCTCGACGAATTGCTGAGGGACCGCCCCGACCTCACCGCGGAGCGCGGTCGTTTCGTGGCGGCGTTCGAGCAGGTCTGCCAAGCGGTCGCCTACGCCCACGCGCACAAGGTGATCCACCGCGACCTGAAGCCGGCCAACGTGATGGTCGGGGGCTACGGCGAAGTGCAGGTGATGGACTGGGGCTTGGCCAAGGAACTGGGCGAAGGAGCCACCGCGCACCCCGACCGGAGCGACGAAACCCTCGATGGGGAACTCCGTCTCGGCCGTGAGGCGGGCGACATCACCCAGGCCGGGAGCCTGCTCGGGACACCCGCATTCATGCCGCCCGAACAAGCGCTCGGGGCAATCGACCTCATCACCGAGCGGGCCGATGTCTTCGGACTCGGCGCGATCCTTTGCGTGATCCTCACGGGCCAACCCCCGTTCGTCGCAGCGAACGCCGAAGCCACCCGACTCCTCGCGGTCCAAGGCAAGCTCGGCGACGCCTTCGCCCGGCTCGCGGCGTGCGGCGCGGAGGCGGAATTGATCGCGCTCGCGAAGCGCTGCCTCAGCCCGGACGCCGCCGACCGACCCGCCGACGCGGGCGAAGTGGCCAAGGCGGTGGCGGCCCTGCGCGCGGACGCCGAACGCCGCGCCCGGCAAGCGGAGATGGATCGCGCGACGGCTGAAGTGAAGGCGACCGAGGGGCGAAAGCGCCGCCGCGTCCAGCGGGCGCTCGCGGCGGCCGTCATCGCCATTTTCGCGGGCGCGGGGATCGCCGGGTGGTGGATCGATAGCGAGCAAACGAAGCGGAGCGCCATCCGGCAAGCGGAAGAGTTCAAGAGCGAAGCCGCACTCGCCCAGCGCCGGAAAACCACCGATTCAAATGTGACCAACGCCTATCTCGAAGCGCAAGTGTTGCGCGAACAGGGACTGAAGCAGGTCGACGACCCCGCCGAGTGGGCCCGCACACTCGCGGCTGCGCGATCCGCGCTGAAGCGGGCCGACGATTTGATCGAGTTCGGCGAACCGACCGACGAACTCCGCGCCAAAGTGACCGGCGTCAAAGCGGAACTGGACCGCGACGACCGCGACCGGGCGCTGCTCGCCGATCTCGACCGTATCGCGGACAACAACGATATCCGCCTGCTCATTCCCTTCTCGTTCACGAGCGGCGTCTCGCGCAAGTATGCGGCCACGTTCCGGGCGAACGGCATCGATCTCGCGGAAGTGCCCACGGAGGAGGCCGTCGCGTGGCTGAAGAAGCACCGGTTCCGCGACCGGCTCGTCATCGCCGTTCGCGGCTGGCGCCACTCGCTCTCACCCGAAGAAGGCGCGAACTTCGAAATCCACCTCCCGACCGCGGTCCCGGAACCGCCGGGACAACCGAAGCCCGTCCCCGGCCCCAAAAAGGTGACCCGCCTCATGAAGCTGGACGCGATCCTCGAGGCGGTCGTCGACGACCCGTTCACGCGGGAATGGTGGGACGCCGTCGCGATCCACAACCTGCCCGCGCTCAAGAAGCGGTTGGCCAGTCCGGAACTGAAGCGCATGTCCTCGCGGGAACTCGCGTCGCTCTCCGACGGGCTGACCCTCTTCCCCAATCTCGAAGTGCAACGCGAGTTGATGAAGTTCGCTTACGACCGTTTCCCCGGAGAATTTTGGGTTCACCTCCGCCTTGCGACCCTGGCGGGAAAAGGCGAGCGCAAGGACGCAAAGACTAGCGCGGCCCAGGTGATGGCCAAGGCGGCCGAAATGATTCGCCACCTCACCGCCGCCGTCGCCGCGCGGCCGCGCAGCGCGATCGCGCGCACCGTGCTGGGCATGACCTTGTTGGATCGGGAGGATGATCCGACCGGGATGCGGTTACTCAGGAGCGCATCCGAGGTGGATCCGACTTCGCCTTACCCGCACCTTTTCCTCGGAATGCAGGCGCTGCAAAATAACGACTGGGCCGAGGCGACCGCCGAGTTCATCCGATCGATCCGTGCCGATGCGGACAGCGCGTACAACATGATCCAGTCCGCCCGATTGGAGCTCCCGAATTTCGTGACCCCCGAAGGGCCGCCGCTGGAAGCGCTCGAAGAGAAATATCGGCAACTCCTGGAAGAGATCGCGGCGAAGACTTCCGATCTTCCCGCGGGATACGACCTACTGGGCGACTTCCAGTTGGCAAAAGGCAATCACCGCGCCGCCCTCGTCGCGTTCCGCCAAGCCGACCGGCTCGCATCGGCGGACTACCCCGGCAAACCGCTGCTCGGCATCCATTTGGAGGATCTCGAATCGACCGCCAAATGGGAAGGAAAGATCCACGGGATCCTGAGCGGTACGATCCGGCCGACCGACCCCAACGATCTCGTGCAGATCGCGGAGTACTGTGCCATGTTCGACAAGAAATACGCCCGCGCCGCCGATTTCGCGGCCGCGGTGCTGAAAGCCGATCCCAAGTTCTTGGACCATTGGGGCATCGCCGCAAGATTCGCGGGCTGGGCCGTCCAAGCCGGCACCGGCCACGGGGCCGACGCGGCCAGCCTCACGCCGGCGGAGCGAGCGGACTACCGTCGGAAAGCCCTCGCGTGGCTGCGCGCCGCCATGAAAGACATGCCCAAAGATTCTGTCAAATCCAAGGGCAGTTACTTCTACTTGCTACCCGATTTCGCCCCGATGCGAGACCGAAAAGAACGAGCCAAACTGCCGCGCGACGAGCAGGACGCGTGGATCGACTTCTGGCTCGGATTCGGCCCCCTAGTGCCGCCGGATCCACCGGTGCTTCATAAGCGGGAAGTCGCCCCACCGCCACGGCTAGGGAAGTGACTCCCGCATCGGGCAGGCTTCGATGAACAGCGCGAAATTGCGCACGGTGTCGAGGATCACCGGATAGAGCTCGGGATTTTCGGGCGGGAGTCGCCGGTGGCACTCCGCCAACACGGCGCTGATCGCGTCTTCCAAATCTTCCCCGACCATCCCGTAAATGTCCCCGAGCCGGTCGCCGGCCCGGACGGGGAAGCCGTCGACGTGGCCGGACCACCACTCTCGGAACTTGGCGTGGACGGTCAGCAGAATCTCTTCCGGGACCGCATCGGTTCCGAACGACGCCCGGAACGATTCGAAATTCTCTCCGGTCCGCAACGCGGCCATCGCGCGAACGCGAGCGTTTTGCCGGATCGTGTAAACCGCGATCCAAATCGCGATCGCGAGGACGATGAGTCCGTATCCCCAAGTCGGCATGGTCAAACCCGACTTTGCCAACCGGCGGGATCGCGACTGTGATGGTAGACGGCGATGACTTCGATCTCGTGGCCGACGACACGATAGTAGAATCCAAAAGGGAACCGCTCGATCAAACTGCGTCGGACGGTTTTCCAAATGAGTTGATGCATCTTCGGAGTCGCGCGAACCCGGCTTTGCGTTCGGCGGACGGC
>JAYTBD010000271.1:0-1910 GCA_043737155.1 Fimbriiglobus sp.
CGGCGTCGCGCCGAATCCGAAGACATCCGGCGTCAGTACGCGGTAATGGTCGGCGAAAGCTTCGACTTGGGCCTGCCACATTCCTCTGTCGAGCGGGAAAGCGTGGATCAACACCAAAGGTGGACCCTGGCCGGATTCGGTGAGTGAGAGAGGGGACATGTGGAACTCCGGGGCGATAGAATCAATCCTACCAGCTTCACTACAATTCGCCCGTGTCCCCCGTTCCACGCGATCCGTTCCCATGGCCGACACCGAACTCCGTCCGCTCGCCCTCAAACGGGATGGGGACGGATTGCTCATCGATTGGTCCGACGGCATTCGCACCCTGACCGCGTGGCGCGTGCTCCGCGCCGAATGCCCGTGCGCGACTTGCGAGGACGACCGCAAGAAGCCGGCGAACCCGTTCCGGGTTCTGTCGGACCGCGAAGTCGCCGCGGGACCGCCGACGCCGGTTCGCATGAAGGCCGTCGGCGCGTATGCTTACCAGATCGAATGGAACGACGGCCACAGCACCGGCATCTACACGCTCGATGCGCTGCGCCGACTCGGAACCGTCCAACCCGGAACTTGAACCATGCCCCCGGCCGCACCCCCCAAGACCCCACTCCCCGGCGTCAAGCACCTTATCGCCATCGCCAGCGGCAAGGGCGGCGTCGGCAAATCGACGGTCGCCGCGAACTTGGCCCTCGCGCTGCACATGTACGGACAGCGCGTCGGCCTCATGGACGCCGATATTTACGGGCCGAGCGTCCCGATGATGTTCGGCCTCGGCATGGTCGATCAGACCAAGACGCCCTTCCCCGTCGAGAAGTACGGCCTCAAGCTCATGAGCATGGGCTTCATCGTCAGCGCCGACCAGGCCGTGATCTGGCGCGGCCCGAAGGTCGCGCAAGCGGTCGGGGCGCTGCTTTTCCAACCGACATGGGGCGACCTCGATTTCCTGATCGTCGATCTGCCGCCGGGCACGGGCGACGCCCAACTCACGCTGTCGCAGTCGGCCCCGCTGACCGGGGCGATCATCGTAACCCAGCCGGCGGAAGTTTCGTTGATCGACGCCCGCAAAGGGGTCAAGATGTTCGAGGAAGTCCGCGTGCCGATCCTCGGCATCGTGGAGAATATGAGTTACTTGACGCTGCCCGACGGCACGCGGATTCACCCGCTCGGGCAAGGGGGCGGGGCCAAGCTCGCGGCCGAGATCGGCGTGCCGTTCCTCGGCGAGATTCCCATCGATGCGCAAGTGAGCCAATGCGGCGACGCCGGCGAGCCGATCGTGCGCAAGTTCCCCGAGCATGCGATTTCGAAGTCGTACTTGATGCTCGCCCAAACGGTGGTGAACGAGATGTTGAAGAATCCAACGAACGCGGCGCTGCCGGACGTGGAACTCTGAGGACGACCGTTGCCCATCGACATCCAATGTCCGGATTGCGAACACGTCTTCGGCGTGCCGTCGTCGATGGCGGGGAAGCGCACGCTGTGCCGGGGATGCAACGCCGCGCTGATCGTGCCGGAAGAAGAGCCCGATGAAATTCCGCTGGAACGCGCCCCCGACCGCCCGTCGCGGCGGACGGCGCCGGTCGGAGAGAAGCCGCCGAATTGGGATACGCCGATCCCGTTCCGCTCCCCGGGGCCGATCGTCGGCGTGCTGCTGATCGCGCTGCTGGCGAGCACGATCATACTCGTCGGCTACGGATTGGCCCGCACCCCGACCGCAGCGACCAAATTGCAACCGAACACGGCCGGCCCGCAACCGACGGAGCCGACCTACCCCGAACCGAAAGCGGCCGATCCGAAAGCGTCGTTCGAGCGCGAGGTGATTCTCCCGGATCGGGAACTCATCGTGGCGAAGGCGGGTCGCGGCGATTCGACCCGCCACGGCGGCTTGTTCGTCCCGAAGAATTGGCTCGTGGTCC
>JAYTBD010000272.1:0-4862 GCA_043737155.1 Fimbriiglobus sp.
TTTGAAAAGCGAATCCGACACGTCATCCCGAAATGCCGAACACCCTTTTCGACAGACTCCCTCGCTGGCGCGTCGGGCTAACTCGGGCTTTCTCCTTGCCCCCTTCCCCACTTCGCTTGTAGCATCCTCCGACGTAACATTCCGCATTTTTCGCAATCGGTCGCGGGTTGTGCCTCGTCGATAGGGTGAGGACTATGGGCGACAACGCGACGATACCCACGGGTCGGCGAATCCCGAGCCGCACCCCGGAGCCAACTCCGGACGTGCGTCCCGAGCATCCCGTCGTGGTCGCGTTCCACGGGCTGCGCGACGAGCTGATTTCGACGCTCGCTTATGTCCTCGGCAACCGGGACGACGCGCTCGACGCCGCCCAGGATGCGTTTCTTAAATGCTGGCGGGCGCGCGACTCCGTCGCCGAAGTCCAAAACCTCCGGGCTTGGATCTTCCGCGTCGGGTTGAACACCGCCAAAGACATGCGTCGCAGCGCCTGGAGCCGGAAGGTCAAGCCCCTCGGGGTGGAGGAAGCCATGCTCGTCGCACGCGAAATGAAAGCCGGGGCCGCGCTCGAAGACGAAGAATCTCTCCGGCTGTTGAGGTCCGCGATCGCGAACCTCAGGGCCGAGGAGAAGGAAGTCTTTCTGCTCCGGCAAAACGGCAGCTTGACCTACGAGCAGATCGCCGAGATCCGCCAAGCCCCGATCGGCACCGTGAAGACGCAGATGCGATCCGCCCTCGGCAAACTCCGACTGGCCCTGAGCCCGACCGATGTTGAAGAATCCGACTCGTAACCGAGGTCGGCTCGCCCCGCTCCAAACCGAATTCATCCCCCTCACTTCCCCGCCGGGAAGGAGCTTCCGCCATGTTGCACGAATTTGCCTGCGAAGCCTGCGAACCCAAGCTGCTCGATCACGCCTACGGGCTGCTCGATCCGGCCGAAGACGCCGCGGTGTCCGCCCACCTCGCGGCTTGCCCCGCTTGCGCGGCGGAAGTCGCCCGCCTCGGCGGACTGCTGAAGCGAGCCGCCGTCGGTTCGTTTCCCGGCGTCCGCTTCGACCCCGAACAGGCGCCGAGCGCCGTACCGAAATCGGCGCGGCCGGGGCGTACGATGCAAAGCGCGTGGATCAAATGGACCGTCGCCGCGACGGTGCTGCTCGCGGTGGCCGCGCTCGGCGGACCATCGTTGAACGACGCCGTCGGTTACGCCCGGTACCGCCGACCGGTCGACCGCGAATTGGCCCAGTTGCAAGAGATCGATGCCGAGCGCACGAAGCTCCGCGACCAAATCGCCAAGCGGAAAAAGGATGCCGCCGACCGCGTGGACGAGAGCAAAAAGAAACAGGTCCAACTCGAAACGATGTGGATCGCCGCGGAGACAGACGCGCTGAAGAAAGCGTCGGAGCGCCCGTTTCAAGTGCAGCTAAGCGGGCCGGGCACGGCGATCCCCGGCGCCCCGAACGAGTACCGCATCCGCGTGACCGACGCCAGCGGTACCGCGCAAGCGGCGACCATTGAAGCGACCGTGAAAGACGGCGCCGGCACGGCTCTGTTCACCAAGACATTCGATCCGGACCAGAACCCCGACGGCAACCTGCTCAAGCTCCCCGCGGGGATTTGGTCCAAGGCCAAGGCCGAGTCGGACGTGTTCCTGCACGTCTCGGTCGTCGACCGCAAGACCGGCCTGCGTTCCGACCTCACCGAGAATCTGCGGATGCTCGAACCGGTCTACACGACCTTCCTGACGACCGACAAGCCGATGTACCGGCCCGGCGAAGTCGTCTTCTTCCGCTCGCTCACGCTCGATCGCTCCCGGTTCTTGCCGCCGACCCGAGAGACGACTCTGCGCTTTGAAATCCTCGCTCCGTCGGGCCAAGTGCTGCCCGGCTCCGAAAGCATTGGCCTCGCCAAGCCAGCGACCTTGAACAACGCGGGTCAACTCATCCCCGTGATCGGGCCGGACGGCCAGCCGATCCGCGGTGTCGGCACAGGTGCCTTCGCACTGACACCCGACCTCGCCGGCGGCGAGTACACGCTGAAAGTCTGGGACGTCTCCACTCCCACTGAGGGCCGCAAAGTCGCCGCCAAGCCGATGGCGATCCGCAAGTTCCTCGTCAACAAATACACCCCGGACCGCTTGTTGAAGAAGCTCGAATTCGACGGCAAGTCTTACGGGCCCGGCGACTCCGTCAGCGTCAAGTTCGACCTCAAGGATCAGGCCCAACCCCTCGGCGGAGCCGCGATCACCGTCGAAGTGATGGTCGATGGGCAAGTCGTCAAGGCGAGCGTGAATCCGACCAAAACCGAATCCGACGGCACGGCCACGCTGAAGTTCACCCTGCCGAAGAAGGACGAAATTCTCGATGCCCGCGTCAGCATTTCCGCGAGTGCGAAAGGCATCACCGAGACGCTCGTGCGCAAGGTGCCATTGGCGACCCGCAAGCTCAACGTCGAGTTCTTCCCCGAAGGCGGCGACCTCATCGCCGGCGTGCCGAACCGCCTTTACTTCCGCGCGACCACGACCTTCGGCAAACCCGCCGACATCACCGGTGCGCTCACCGACGGGACCGAGGACATCGCGCCGATCGCCACGCTGACCGACGCCGAGCAACCGGGTGCGAACCAAGGCTTCGGCCGCTTCGAGTTCACCCCCCTGCCCGGCCAAAAATATTCCGTCCGTCTCGATAAGCCGACGGGCATCATCCAACCGAAGCTCGGCTACGAACTGCCCGCGAGCAAAGCGTCCGGCGTCGTGCTGCAAGTTCCGGGCGGCGTGTTGAAGCCCGATGCGCCCATCGCCGTGAAGCTCTGGTCGGTCGGCTCGGATCGCACCGTCCTCGTCGGGGCCTATTCGCGCGGCCGGCCGGTCGCGCACACGACGGTGAAGTTGGTAGCCGGCCGAGCGATCGATGCGACGCTCGCCGTGACCGATGCGAAACTAGGCGCCGTCACGCGGATCACCGTGTTCGACGTCCCCAACGGCGAAGTGGTCGGCCGGGACGATTTGAAACCCCTCGCGGAACGGCTGATCTACCGCGAACCGGGCGAGACGTTGAAACTGAGCTACACCGCCAAGAAGCCGGGCGGCGCGCCGATGAAGACCTTCACCCCCGGTAGCCGGGTCGAACTCGAATTGAACGCGACGGATGAAAATGACGCCCCCAAGGCCGCGATTCTCTGGACCGCGGTGGTCAACGAGAGCGTGTTGACCATGGCCGATGAGAAGACGCACCGCCTGTTGCCGACGCATTTCCTGCTGTCGGGTGAAGTGCAGAAGGGCGACGAACTCGAACACGCCGACTTCCTGTTGACCAAGCACCCGAAGGCCGTGGAATCGCTCGACCTGCTGCTCGGGACCCAAGGCTGGCGACGGTTCGCCGAGCAAGCCCCGGCCGAGTTCCGCAAGACCGTCCCGGCCGAGGACGCCGAGCGATTGCTGCTCGTCGCCGCGACTGCGGGGCCGATCCCGATCGGCTGGCGGACGGAAGTCCGCAAAGCCTTCGACGAGTACTGGCCGCAGTACGAAGCGAGTCTGCTCGACCTCGAAGCCGCGGAGCGCGATCAGTTCGCGCTGCTCAACAGCGTCGACCCGGAAGCCGACTTGCAGAAGGCCGACCGGGAGTACGTCGCCAAACTGAACGACTTCGGCAAGCAGGCGGTCGAACTCGAAGCGTACGACCGCTCGCTCCAGGGCCGCCGCAGTGTCTTGCCGCTCTATCTGATCCCGCTGATCGGGCTGGCCGGCGCCTTGTTCACGACGCGTTTCTTCGGCTTCCGCAAGGGCGCCCCGGAACGGGCGACGCTCGGCTGGGCGTCCTTCTGCTTGTTGCTGCTCGCGGGTTTCATCGGCGGAGTCGCCGCGTGGACCGGCCGCGACAATGACGATTGGCGCGCGGTGGCCGCGGTGGCCCCGAAACCGCAGCGAGACGCGTGGTACAGATCGGGCGCAGCGGCGGAGAAAATGACGGCTGTCCAACCTTCTGTGGAACCGGGTGAACTGCCTCCCCCCAATGCTAAACCCGACGATCAACGATTCAAACTCAAAGTACCGGGAGCCGGGGCCGGCGACCGACTGGGTGAACGGTTCGCAATGGATCCGATGATGGGAGCACTCGCACCCGCCGGTCCCGGTGGTTTCGGGGTCGGGGACAAGTTCGCCCCGCCCGCACCGTTCGGCGCTCCTCAGCCGATGGCGATGATGCCGAGAGCTGGGGCCGTTGGCCGCGATCGCGGCAACGGCGACCAAGCCAAGTTCATGGAAGCGGGCAAACTGCGTCAGTTGGACGACAGACTGGAACGGGCCAAAGAGTGGGAACACGAAAATTTCGGCGCCAAGTTCGACCGCCAGGCCAACCGCGGCTTGCAACTGCCGCCGTCCGCGAATCAGCGCTTCGCCGAGTTCCTTCAGAAACGCAACACCGGCCTCGCCGATGGCAAAGGCCAGAATCAGGATGCCCTCGGCTTGATCGATTCGATGATCCCCCGCGTGCCGGCGCTGCTCGTCCGCGAGTACGCCCACACCCGCGCCGTGGAACAGAGCGACGATGCGACCCGCACCGACTTCACCGAGACCCTGCTCTGGCAGCCGGTGCTCGTCGTACCGAAGCATGGCAAGCTCAGCGTCGAGTTCACCCTGAGCGACGCCATCAACCCCTATCAAGTGCTGATCGCGGGCCACACCCTCGACGGCCGCATCGGGGCGATCACCGGGACGCTCGAAGTCCGTAAGCCCTTCTCACTGGATCCGAAATTGCCGGTGGAGATCGGCTCCGGCGACAAGCTCGATGTGGTCGTGCTCGGGGCCAACAACACCGACGCGGCGCTCACGGGCCAAATCACCGTGCTGCCGAAGGGGATGAAACTCGTCG
>JAYTBD010000273.1:0-1903 GCA_043737155.1 Fimbriiglobus sp.
CGACCGACCGACGTTCATCGGCCGACCGCGCGCCGACATCATCGTCGCCGCGTGCATCGCCTTCGTCTGCATCGGACTACTGCTCCCCTCGATTCAAAAGTACCGGCAACGCGCCCAAACGGTCGCCTGCCAAGACAATCTCCACGAGTTGCACACGGCTCTCGCGGGCTATTCGGACACCCACGGCGGTCGCTTCCCGCAAGTCGGATCCGAAGCCGTTCCCACGGCCGGGGCGTTCGTCGCCGAGTTGAGCCGGGCCGGGCAATATCCGAGTTCGCTCAAACCCTTTTGTCCGGGCGACGCCGTGAATACGCAAGTCGGGTATACCTATTCCCTCGGCTACCACGGCCGCTTCGGCGAACTCATCGGCCCGCGTTTGCCCGATCCCGAATCGAGTTCCGAGATGCTGCCGATTTCGGCCGACCTCCCCGCACCGACCGGCCATGGCGGGTGGAACGTCCTCACGGCCGGCGGCTCGGTGCGGTTCACCAAAACCCCCACCCTCGGCAACGCGGACGACATCTTCGCCAACGACGCCTACCAACCCCGCGCCGGTCTGCACCGGTACGACGTGTCGCTCGGCCGGCCATTCGACATGCCTTGACCGCCTTTCCGTATAATGCGCCCTTCTGCGAATGCTCGTCCGGAGTCTGGGATGGCCGTCGAGAATGTGGTGAAATTGGCGGCACTGGTGAAACGCGATCGGGAAGAGCTACTCGCCGATTGGCGGGGCCAGATCCGAGAACTGCCGTCGGCGAAGGATCTCGATACACCGACGCTCACCGATCATATCCCCGCATTTCTCGACGAACTGTCCGCCGCCTTCCTCCGGGTCGTCGATACCACAATTCCGGAAACGCTCCTCGAAACCACACCTCCCGAACACGGCCGGCAACGCTTCGTCGACGGCTTCGACATCGTCGAAGTCGTCGCCGAGTACAACATCTTGCGCGGTTGCATCCACGATCTCGCGGAGCGCCACGGCCTGGGATTATCCGGACGCGCTTTCCATATCTTGAACCGCGTCTTCGATGGCGCCATCGGACTGGCGGTTCAGACCTTTGCCACGCGGCAGGCGCTTGAAGTCCAACGCCGGCGCGAGGAATATCTGGCCTTTGTGGCCCATGACCTCCGGACTCCGCTCAACGCGATCGCCTTGTCGGCTCGCGTTCTCGACCTCAAACTCACACGCCCCGAATCAGATCCGGGCACCGTGAAGATGCTGAAATCGCTCCACCGCAACGTCAAACAGCTCGAATCGCTGGTGGACAAGGTCCTGAAAGAAAGCGGCCACATCGGAACCGAGAGCGGCATCAAACTGGAACTGCGCGAGATCGATTTTTGGTCGCTCGTCGAATCTCTCACCCACGATCTCCACCCCGTCGCCGGGAGCTCCAGCACGAGGCTGGTGAATGCGATACCGGAAGATTTCCGAGCGTACGCCGATGCGAGTTGCTTAACACGCATCTTTCAAAACCTCATCGCGAACGCGATCAAGTACACGCCCCGCGGCGAGGTGACTATCGGCGCCCGTCACGGCGACAATGCCGATGTCGAGTGCTGGGTCAGGGACAATGGGGAAGGCATCTCCGCGGACGTCATCGACAAGATCTTCGAGAAGCTCGAAACGGATCCCGACAAAGAAGGCGGCCTCGGCTTGGGCTTGGCGATCGTCAAAACGTTCGTCGAAGCGCACGGTGGTAAGGTGAACGTCGAAAGCCGAGTCGGCACCGGTTCCACGTTCCGCTTCACGCTCCGCGGCCGTCCGGACGGTGACTGAGAATGTCCCCCGCCGACCCCGACAACGAATTCGGCGTGCCGTTCCCCGGCGCCCCGGTCGATCCTTCGAAGTGGACCCAGACCGCGCTGAAAGCCATGCCCGCCGAAGGGCGGCTCGACTGGC
>JAYTBD010000274.1:0-4847 GCA_043737155.1 Fimbriiglobus sp.
CGCGTCATCGAAGGCACCGACGACGGCAAGCAAACGTGGCGACAACTGAAAGTCCTCAACCAACTCGGCGTCACCCGCGGAACCCTGAACCTGCTGTAATGCTTCCATCAGATGGCACTCGGAATGAGTGAGGTAATCGGGGAGTCGCGTTTCGGAACTTTCGCTCCCAACCTATCTGTTTCAGGAGTGACCGCGTTGTTCAGTACAGCGTTCAGCGGTTTCTTCGACATCCTGCTAAAGATTGTGGAACTTATAACCCGCATTACTCGTCCGGTTTGGGCGGTTTTACAAACTCTGAATGCGCGCGAGTTTATCAGATTTCGACAGATTGAGTGATCGCACACCGTAAACCCGAAACATAGCCGATCTGGATCGGCCTTTGCTTTGCGGTATAATTCAAGCTGTTTTCTACTCAAACATAGGTTTCTGATAAATGGTGTTTCTCAGACATTCTGGCCGCTCGGTTGTTTTCCTCGTGCTCCTCCTTGCCTTGCCGGAATCGGTTCGGGCCGAGGAATTGAAAGAGGCCCGCGATGTGATCGCACGCCAATGTCTGGCCTGTCACGGTGAGGATGCAGACAAGGGAGCGTTGCGGCTCGATCAGCTTCCCTCAGACTTGACAAAGGACGATGCTTATCGGCAATGGTTGCGGGCCTTCGATCGTGTCGAAAATGGGGAGATGCCGCCGAAGGAGTTCGGGAAGCTCCCAGAGGCGGATCGTAAGCTTCTTCTTTCGTCGTTGAAGAAGCCATTAATTCAGGCGGAATCGGCTCGCTCCGTCGGGTCGGTTCGGCGGTTGAACCGGGTCGAATACGAAACGACGTTGCGCGACCTTCTGGGATTGCCGGGCCTTCGTGTCAAAGAGACACTGCCCGAAGATGGTAGGCAGCACGGATTTGACAAGGTGGCCGGGGCGCTGGACATATCGCCGATTCACATGGCGAAGTACCTCAAAGCCGCGGATATCGCATTGCGACAAGCTATCACCGTGCCGTCCGAGGCCGTGAAGTCCAAGGTCTGGCGGGAGGCAGCGGCGAAACAGAACTCCGCGCGGGCTGCCATCGCGGTCCATAGTGCTGTACCAATTAACGGTCGTAACCTTGCTCCAGGGTTGAAGACCCACATCGCCGGCAACCCCAGGGACGACTACGGTAACACCTATCGCGGTGCGACCTTCGAGGGCGAGGCCGAATCCGTGGCCGTTCTGACCGGTGTGACGGCACCCCACCTCCCGGATGGATTGCAGATCGACCGGTGGAACGTGCCGACGGCCGGCACGTATACCGTGCGGTTCTCACTGTGGGGACTGCGTTGGTCGCGGACCAAGGCCGAACCGGCTGTGCGGAATGACATCCGCCGGTACATGGCTTTCGGCGCACCATACACACTCGACGCGGCGACCAAGCGGTGGTCGGGGACGCCGGTAGCGGAAACTCTGGAACTCGTTGGGCGAGAGAACACACAGTTTTACGGCGATACCGAGGCGGTCCACGTCATCCGCGCGTCGGTGAAGGGGACGCCGATCGGCTATTTCGATGCGTTGTCTTTGAAGCCGAAAACCCACGAATTCAAAGTCTATCTGAACCCCGGCGACAGGGTCTCGTTTCACGCGATGACCTTGTCGGCCTCCAGTGCATCCAACTACGTCAGCCAGGAGGGGGTCCGCAGTTACGAGGGGCCGGGCATCGCCTACGACTGGTTCGAGGTCGAAGGACCGGTGGACAACCAGTGGCCACCCGAAAGCCGGAGCCAACTCTTTGGTAGCAAGCCGATAGCCCAGTGGAATGTGAAGCCCAAAGCCGGAACCGTAACGCCACTCGGGCCGGACGCCGTCTCGCTCCTGACGAAGTTCGCCGAGCGTGCGTTCCGACGACCCGTTGAACGGGCTGAAATTGAACCTTACATCCAACTCGTCCAGCAGCAATGGGCGCGGGGCCAATCGCTTCAAGAGGCCTTACTCGCGGGATATCAGGCGCTGCTCTGCTCGCCCGATTTCCTCTTCGTCGGTCTCGAAGGGGAAGGACGAGACGGCAAGGGCAAAACCGCATACGCCCTCGCCTCCCGCCTCTCGTATTTCGTCTGGAACTCCATGCCCGACACGACCCTTCGTGCCCTGGCAGCCAATGGCACGTTGCACGAACCGGCGATCTTGAAAGCGCAACTGGAACGGTTGCTCGGCGATCCGCGATCCGAGCGTTTCATCGAGCATTTCCTGGGTGAATGGCTGGACATGAAGAAGCTCGACTTCACCACGCCCGACCCGCAACTGTATCCCGAATTTGACCCGTGGTTACGCGACTCGATGTTAGCCGAGACGCGGGGGACGTTCCGTAAACTGCTTGAGGAGAATTGCGGTGTCGGCCAACTGATCCAATCCGATACCGTCCTCATCAACCAGCGACTGGCAGAGCAGTACGACATGCGCGGCGTGAACGGCTCGGAGTTCCGCCCAGTGAAGGTGGACAAAGCCATGCATCGCGGCGGCTTTTTGACCCACGCGTCGGTGTTGCGTGTGACCGCGAACGGCACATCCACTTCACCGGTGTTACGGGGCGTATGGGTCGCCGAGCGGATGCTCGGCATCGAGCGCACTCCCCCGCCACCGAACATTCCTGCTGTCGAGCCGGACGCCACCGGGGCGGTGACGATCCGGCAGATGATCGAGAAACATCGTGCCGATCCGATCTGTGCATCGTGCCATGCCCGCATGGATCCGTACGGCTTGGCTCTTGAGAATTACGACGTGATCGGCGGTTGGCGCGACCGCTACCGGCTGTCCGGCCCGCCGAAGAAAATCGCCCAAGGCAAGGAGATGGTTGAGGAGCCATCCCTTAATGTCGTCAACGGGATCTTCACCCCTTACCGGGCCAAAATCCGACTCGGCTCCAAAATCGATGCCACCGGCGAGCTTGACGATGGGCGGAAGTTCAATGACGTGGCCGGTCTGCAGTCACTCCTCATCAAGGATGAAGACCGGCTCGCACGGAACCTCTTACGTCAATTGACAATCTACGCAACCGGGGCAGGCAATCGCTTCTCGGATCGCGACGCGATTGAGGCCGCGATGACTCGCACCCGTACCAGCAGCCATGGCATCCGATCGTTGCTGCACGAAGTCGTACAAAGTGAAGCATTCCGTCGCACGAATCCGGCGAGCGGGGGACGTTAGTGATTCTGCTGCCCGTTTAACAGTTAAATCCCAATTGCGACATCCAGCGATTCCTTATTTGGAGCATTGCCATGGAACTCTCCCGCCGAACGTTTCTCCGTGCCTCGGGTGTTTCCTTGTCGCTTCCACTGCTGGAAGCAATGCGGCCTGCCACGGGAGCAGAATCACCCACTGCGAAAGCCGATGAAACACCCCGACGGATGGTCGCTGTTTGCACCAATCTCGGTGTGCTCGAGCGCCACTTCGTCCCCAAAAAGGCCGGGGCGGGCTACGAGCTGACGCCGTACCTACAACCGCTGAGTGATGTCCGCGACCAAGTCACCGTCATTTCCGGAAGCTCGCACCCGGATGTCACCGGTGGTCACTCGGCCGAGGCCGCGTTCCTCACTGCCGCGCCACATCCGGGGGCGGCATCGTTCCGGAATACGATTTCGCTCGACCAGTATGCCGCGGAACGCATCGGCATGCGGACGCGCTTCTCGTCGCTATCACTCGTCGTTGCGCAAAACGGAAATCAATCGCTATCCTTCACATCCGATGGCGTCATGCTCCCCGCGGAACGCAGCCCGGCCCAGGTATTCCGCACACTCTTCGTGGAAGGGGATAAGGCGACCGTCGAACGCCAAGTCGAGCAATTGCGTGTCGGTCGAAGCATCCTCGACACGGTCGGCGAGCGGGCCAAGTCGCTGCAAAAATCGCTGGGCAGCGCGGATCGCGGCCGGCTCGACCAATATTTCTCATCCGTCCGCGAAGTGGAGCGTCGCCTACAGACTGCTCAGGAGTGGGAGAAAAAGCCGAAGCCCAAAGTCGATGCGCAGCCACCACGCGATGGAGAACATCTCCTGGAAAGGCTCGGGGCGATGTACGACTTGATCCGCCTCGCCCTAACCACAGACTCCACACGGATTGTCACGCTGATGATCCGCCTGGACGGTTTCGGAGCGCAGGTTCCCGGTGTCTCCGACGAGAGCCACGGCCTGTCCCACCACGTCGGCCGGGCCGACAAACTGGACCAACTTCGCAACCTCGAACTGGCCCAGTTCGTCGAACTGGCTAAGTTGCTCAAGGGCCTCGGCGCGGCGAAAGAAAACGGCGCGTCCCTGCTCGACCGGACCAGCGTCCTTTACGGCAGCAACCTCGGCAACGGCAACAATCACGACAACAAAAACCTGCCAATTCTCCTCGCCGGCGGCGGCTTCAAGCACGGCCAACACTTGGCCTTCAACAAGGACAACAACTACCCGCTCCCCAATTTGTTCGTCAGCATGCTCCAACGCCTCGGTATCGAATCGGACAAATTCGCCGGTGCCACCGGAACTATGCGCGGGTTGGAAACGAAGTAACGAGATTTCGTGTCGTTTCGAGTAGGGTCCAAGATCGAGAGTCTTCGCAAACTCCGTTCGATGACATTGCTGGCGATTGCACGCATCTCGTACTCGCTCGGTACGTTCGACAGTACTCGAACAGGAGGTTCCCCGATGGCTGCTCTCCCCACGTGGCCACGACCGAACTTTGCACCCGGTGGCGACGATGCACTCGTGCGTTACGCGATCTTCGGCAAACTCGATTTGAGCGTGCCGATCGATCGGGAGAAGTACCGTTCGGCCACGGTGCCCGAAGGTTTGGAGTTGGTTCAATACGACCGCGATCGGCAGCAGGCGGGGTTCCATCAATATTT
>JAYTBD010000275.1:0-1902 GCA_043737155.1 Fimbriiglobus sp.
GGCCGGGGTGTCGGTGCCGATCGTCCCCGCGTGCCTGTGGAATCTGTGGGGATCGCTGTTGAGTTGGAAGCACGGCCGGGTGCTCTTCCGCTGGCCCGAGGGGTACCGCCGGCGTATCGCGGTCTACTTCGGCGAACCGCTCCCGGGCACGACCAAAAGCGCCGATGTCCGCGCCGCGGTGGTCGAGTGCATCGCCGACTGCGGGACGCTCCAGAGCGAGTACGTCATCCCCGTCCACGCGGGCTTCGTGCGGAAGGGTGCCTCGCTCATCAACATTCGTCGGGTCGGGTTCGTCGATGCGTCGACGGGCGCGGATCGGGCGCTGACATGGCCGCAGGCGCTCGTCGGGGCGTGGTGCTTGGCGAAGTATTTGAAGGGCAAGCTCGGCGCGGACGAGAAGGTTGTGGGCGTCTGGTTGCCGACGGGCCTCGGCTCCGCGTTCGTCAACTTCGCCTTGGCATTCCTGCATAGGACGTCGGTGAACTTGAACTACACGGCCGGAACGAGTTCGGTCCGCTCCGCCGCGGATCAGACGGGGATGAAGACGATCATCACGGCGAAACGGTTCGTCGCGCGGATTCCGCTGGAACTCCCGGACGAGGTGCGGCGAATCTACCTCGAAGACGCGCTCGCGGCGATCCCGAAATCGTGGAAGCTCTGGCGTTTGATCCTGGTGATCCTGCTGCCGGGGTGGTTCCTCGACCGCGTCGTGCTCCGGTGTCGGCGCTTCAAATGGGACGACCTGCTGACGATCATCTTCAGCAGCGGCAGCACCGGTGAACCCAAGGGCGTGATGCTGACGCTGCGGAACATCTCGTGCAACGCCGACGGCTTTCAGAAGGGCATCAATTTTACCCGGCACGATCGCATGCTCTGCACGCTGCCCTTCTTCCACAGCTTCGGCTACACCGTTTGCTACTGGGCCCCGGCGAGCATCGGCATGATGTCGGTTTTCTACCCGGACCCCCGCGCCGCGAAGGAAGTCGGCGAGTTGAGCCAACGCTGGAGGTGTTCGATTATCCTCGGCACCGCCACGTTCGTCCGTTTCTATCTGCGCCGCTGCGAACCGGCGAACTTCGCAGCCGCGCGGTTGTTCGTCTGCGGTGCGGAGAAGTTGCCCGTGAACTTGGCCTTGGAGTTCCGCGCGAAATTCGGCGTGCTGCCGCTGGAGGGCTACGGCTGCACCGAGTTGTCCCCGGTGGTGAGCGCGAATCTTCTCGACGTGACTGTCGCCGGCGTGAAGCAGATCGCCAACACCATGGGCACCGTCGGCCAGCCGATCCCCGGCGTCGTCGTCAAAGCGTTCGACCCCGACACGCACGCGTCGATGCCCGCGGGCGAAGTGGGGGTGCTCTGCGCGAAAGGGTCGAACGCGATGCACGGCTACTGGCAACAGCCGGAGAAGACGCGGACGGTCTTCATCGGCAAGTGGTACATCACCGGCGACATGGGATTGATCGAGCCGGACGGGTTTATCCGCATCACGGGGCGGTTGTCGCGCTTCGCCAAGATCGCGGGCGAAATGGTGCCATTGGAGAAAATCGAAGAAGAACTGCACGACACGCTCGCCACGGCGGGGGATCGCGTGCTGGCCGTGGCCGCGGTGCCAGACGCCAAACGCGGCGAACGCTTGGTCGTGTTGCACCTCGCCGATGTGGTCAGCCGGTTGAAGGGGGCGTTCGAAGCGCTGCGGAGCCGGGGCTTGCCGAACCTCTGGATTCCCGATCTGCGCGATTGCTTCGCCGTGGAGACGCTGCCCGTATTGGGCAGCGGCAAGCTCGACCTGCGCGGCGTGCAGGATCTGGCGAAGAAGATCGCGGGGTGATGGTAGCACCCAGGGCGTTGCCCTGGGCTGAGATCTGCCAGCCCGTTGGGCTAAAGACCGACGCCAATGCCAACCTT
>JAYTBD010000276.1:0-4844 GCA_043737155.1 Fimbriiglobus sp.
GACCGGCTGGCGCTCCGCGCCCGTTTGCCGTTCGATGCGCACGCCGATCATCGGTGTTCTCAATACGCCAAGAAATCGACTTCGCCGAACTGCTGCTCGGCTTGGGCCAAGGCCCGCTCCACATGCTCCGCCGACCGCGATAGTCCCTTCTCGAAAAGCAATTCTTGCAATCGGCGGATGCGCGCCAAGAATCCGACGCCGCGCCCGCGCAGCACCGGCAGCACGCGCTGTTGCACCGCGAAATCCGCGGCGAGGCGGGGATCGAGCGCGCCGGTGGAGTTCGCCAAATAGCGGCGGATGCCCTGTTGCACGCGCGGCGACAACTCGATGCGCGGGCCGTACTCGGCTTCGGTGCTACGGAGCAAATCGACCACCGGGGACACCAGTTCCCACAGCTCGGCGGGGCAATCGTCCGCGTCGCGCAGGAACTTGTCGAACAGATCGAGGGCCGAAACCGCCGACATCGGCGGGGTGTCGCGCTCGAGCGATTTCTTCACGTCCGTCTCTTGGAGGAAGATCATCCCGGTGCGGTCGAGCACGCGCGGGCTGAGGCGCTCGGTCGTTTCGTCGTAGTTGATGGTCCCCCAGAATCGGAGGTTGGGCGCGAGTGCGATGCCGCCGGGGAAGCCGTCGCCGCCGGTGGTCGCCGGGTCGTAGAGCGCGATGGTGCGGACCGGGTCGTCCCCCGGCAGCGCCTGCAACAGCTGGGAGAAATAATACTCCGGCGCGGCGAGGTTGAACTCGTCCATCAGCACGACGTACACGCCTTTGCGGACGGTCTTCCAATCCTCGGCGGCTTGGAGCATCCGCGGGACGAGACCGGTCGAACCGGGGTCGTAGCGCCCGTGGAAGCTGTCGAACGCCCCGAGCAAATGGCGGTCCTCGGCCCACGAGCGCCGCACCGCGATCTTCAACAGCGCCGCACCGTGGCCGAGGGAGCGGGCCAGTGCCGCGACCAAGCTGGACTTGCCGAAGCCGGGCGGCCCGATGAGCAAATTGAGCGGCTCGGACTTCAAACAGATGTAAATATTGGCGATGAAGTCGCGGTCGAAAAAGAGGCCCTGCCGGGCGAGGTCGGCGTGCAGGGCGTTCACCAATTGCTTTTCGTTGGTCGTCGATTGCAGTGCCCGCTCGGGCGGGATCGGCAGGAATTCCCAAGCCCGTGCCGGCACGGTGGAGCGCGTCGAAGTCACAGAGAGTGTCCCCGCGCCCGTCCCACCGGTCGGCCGGATCGCGGCGAAGGCGGCGAGCAGGGGAATCTGATCCTGCATCTTCGCGGAGATTTGCTCGATCTCCCCGGCGAGTTGTTCGCGGAGTTGACCGAGGCCGGAGTCGAGCTTTTCGAATTCTTGCCGCTTGGCTTCCTGCGCGAGTTTCAAATCGCCGAGTTGTTTTTGGTGCTCGCCTTCCGCGTGGTGCAGTTGCCGGGCGAGGTCGTCGCGCCGGTGGGCCAATTCCTTCTCTTGCTCGTCGACTTCCCGTTTGATCTGCGCCGCCTTTTGGACCACGCTCTGCTCGAGCGCGTTTTCCACCCGCTTCGCCCCGGCGGGGGAGTCGAGGTACTGCTTGGCGAAGCGTTCGCGCTCGTCTTGGAAACTGGAATGCGTCGCGATCAACCGCTCGACGCGCTTCAAGCGGGCGTCTTGGATGTTCGTATCTTCGCCGACGCGGCCTTTGAACGACGACTGCATCGCCTTGAGCGTCTCCCGGGACACCGGGTTCTCCGAGCAGCGCTGGAGGTACCATTCGATCAAGCTATCCTCGGCCAAGGCATCGCGCGATCGGGTCGATTTCACCAAGCGGAGTTTGCCCACGGCGATCTCGATCGGGGCCATCACGACCCGGTTCAACTGATCCGGGTGTTGGTACGAAACGACCTTGACCCCTTCTTTCTCCAATTCGTCGCGGGTGAATTCGAACACGACCGCATCGTCGCGGGCCGGTCGCCAGTCGATGCGTTGGAGATCGTCGGTCGTTTGCGATAAGTGCGTCGTCTCGCGGATCAAGGGTCCGTAATAAAGTTGCCCCTTGCGGACGAAGAAGAGCGGGGTGACGTTGCATTTCGGCGAGACGATTTGCCGGGTCGCCCCGACGTCGAACCCGGGGTGGTCGAGGATCGTGGCGATGCTCTCCAATTGCTGCGCCTGGGCGAGCACGGTCGGCCGGTGCGACGGGATGTAATAGCATTCGAATTTCTTGTTCGGATCGCTGTATTTGGTGTTCTGCGCAGGCCGCATGACGACGAAGTCCCAAGTCCGCAAGCCGGCGCGGGACATCAAGAAGATCGCGCCCGAATTCGGAAAGGTTTCGACGGGGTCGGTCACCACCGTTTGCGCCGTGATGCAATAGAGCGGATACGCGTTGCCGACCGCGCCGCCGCTGCCCTGCCATTCGCTGACCAATGCCAAATAATCGTGCTGGGTCGGATCGAATTTCGCCATCGCATTGCCCCGTACCGGTCGAAACAATCTGCTCATCTTAGTTGCTGCGGAAGAGTGGTCCGAGAATTCCGGAACCCCATCGCGGTCGTAGCGGAGCCAGAATGTCAGCGGGGTTTGAAGACGTCATGAGCCCTACAACCGGGTCAGTTTCGCCAAGAGGGGAAAGCCGCGCGACGCGGTCCGCACGCGCCGGCGGGGCAACCGGAGTGCAACGGCGCTTTTTGAAACCGTCGCTCGTCAATTCGACCGCATCGGCGATGGAGGAGTGTCGAAGGAAGCAATGCCGTGTCGGTATCGGCGTCCGCCCCGAATCGCGAAAGGAATTCCCATGCGTCTCCGTCTCGTCTTGGCCGTCGCCGGCCTGCTCGGTGCCGTGGGCTTCGCCCAGGCTCAGCACTTCGCACCCAAGCCGCTGCAGCCGGTGCCGATCGGCTCCGTCGAAGCCGCGCCGCTCCCGGCCGTCATCGCCCCGATCACCCAAGCGTCGCACCGCTCGACCTCGGGCGCGAATTGCGCCGGCCCCGTCGTCGCTTACGGCGACGGCTGCGCCGCACCGTCGGGCCACAAAGCGCACGATCGCAAATACGGGGGAATCTTCGGCAAGCTGCTCATCGGGCCGGGCACCATCAACCCTGTGAGCTGCGGCTGCCCCGCCTCCGAGCGGACGTTCGTGTTCGGCTCGTGCAAGCAATTCTTCAATCCGCAACTCGAATGCAACGGCGGCCGCGGCGGTTGCGGCGGTCACGGCGGAAACGGTGGTTGCAGCGGCTGCTGGTCGGTGGACCGCCGCCCGCCGGGCCTCGGGGTGACGAGCTACCTGAACCGGTAGGCGTTTCCCGGACAGGCCCGGCGGCCTGTCCTACGATCCTTTTTGGCCGAAGCAGAAGAGGTGCTGCATCCCGCGGACGAAGAGCCGACCGCCGGCCGCCGCGGGCGAAGCGAACACGCCTTCACCCAACGTCGATTCGCCGAGCGATTCGTACTCCTTCGGCGAAGCTTTGAAGGCCACGGCCTTCCCGGCTTCGTCGAAGATGAGGATCGTGTCCTTGACGAGGATCGGCGATGATGAAATCCCCTTCTGATTGGTCCGGGTGTACCAAAGAATCTTTCCCGTCTTGGCGTCGGCGCAGGCGGCGAAGCCCGTGTCGTTGACCCAATACAAGTGATCTTCGTACGCGATCGCGCTGGGCACGTACGGCGTCTTGTCCTTGATATCCCACGCTTTGCCCTTCTCCCCGAGCACGCCGGCACCGTCGGTCTTCACGGCGACCATGTACCGGCCGGCGCCGCCTTCGCCCATGTACGTGACGATGTTTCCCGCCGCGAGCATCGGCTGGCCGACTGCCCGCAGTTTCTTCACGGGGAAGACGACGGTGTAGCTCCAGTTCAATTTGCCCGTCTTGGGCTCGTAGCTATCCACGCTCGTGGTCGTGCCGAGGATCAATTGCGCCGGCTTGCCTTTCTCTTCGAGCACCAGCGGCGTAGTATAGCTGGCACGTTCCTTGACGCGGTCCATCGTCCACTTCTCGGTGCCCTGGATCGCGTCGTACGCCACCAACTTCGCGGAGACGTCCGAATCGACGTTCACGTACACAATGCCGTCGAACACCATCGGCGAATGGGCGGCGCCGTGCTGGCCGGTGAAGCCGCCGAGGGGGGCATTCCAAAGTTCCTTGCCGGTGAAGTCGAACGCGTACAGCGAGAGGGCCGCGCCGTCCCAGACGGTCGTGTAGACGCGCTCGCCGTCGCTGGCCGGAGTGCTCGATGCCCCGGTATTATTTCTGTGGATGGTGTCCGGTTTCCGCCCGGCGATGTCTTTGGTCCACTCGATCTTGCCCGTCTTCGCGTTCAAGCAATACAGGCTGCGCTGCGATTGATCCGCGGATGCCGACTGGAGGAACACGCGGTCGCCGACGATGATCGGGCTGCCGTGGCCGGCGCCGGGGATCGGCGTCTTCCAGAGTTGGTCCTTGGCGGTGAACTTGACGAGCGTCGCTTCGGACACGACCCCCGTCCCGTTGGGGCCGCGCAAGCGGGTCCAATCGGCGGCCCCGGCGAGACCGAGTGAACAGCAAGCGACGAATGCGAACAGGGCCGAGCGGCGGAGCATCGTGGAGCACTCGTGTGGAAGCGACGGTAGGAAAGGAGATTGTCGCATCGGGGGCTGAATTCGCAACCCATTTTTCCGGCCTGGTAGGTCGGTTCTGTCAGCCCAGGTCGGAGACGGCGCAGCCGTCGGAGGCCTGGGGGAGCTACCGCGAGCGAGAATCCAGTCCTGCAGGGCGGTTCAAAGCCAATGAACCGCCCTGACAGGCCGGAATTCAATGGGGGTGCTTGTGGTTCCCAGGCCTCCGACGGCTGTGCCGTCTCCGACCTGGGCTGACAGAACCGACCTTTCAGGCC
>JAYTBD010000277.1:0-1900 GCA_043737155.1 Fimbriiglobus sp.
CTCCGGGTGATCCACCTCGGGAAGTACTATCCGCCATCTCCCGGCGGGATCGAGGGGCACACCCGGACCTTGGCTTTGGCACAGTCGGAGTTGGGGGCCGATGTGCGGGTGATCGTCGTGAACCACGCCACCGCCGACGGCCGCGATGCGACGTTCGATCGCTACTCGCCGACGGGGCACGTCGAAGAAGTGGACGGCGCGGTCCGCGTGACGCGGGTCGCCCGCTGGGCGAACCTGGCCAAGTTGGACATCGTTCCCGGTTTGGTCGCCGTACTCCGGCACTTGCTCCGCGATCCGCCCGACATCTGGCATCTGCACGCGCCGAACATCACGATGATGTTGGCGCTGCTCGCCTTTCCCCGCATCGGCCCACTGATCATTACGCACCACAGCGACATCGTCCGCCAGAAGGTGCTCAAGCGCGCGGTCCGTCCGTTCGAAGATCGACTCTACAACCGCGCCGCGAGGATTCTTTCGGATAGCCCCGGTTACATCGATGGCTCGACGCTGTTGCAGAAACACCGCGCGAAGGTGGAGACCCTTCCGCTCGGAATCGAATTGGAGCCGTTTCGCACCCCCGCCCCTGCAGCCTTGGCTTTCGCGGACGCTCTGCGCGCGGCTCACGGGGAACCGCTTTGGCTGTGCGTCGGGCGGCTGATCTATTACAAGGGGCTCGATGTCGCTTTGGAGGCGCTGCGGCGGGTTCCGGGGAAACTCCTGATCGTCGGCACCGGACCGCTCGAACGGGAATGGCGTGGGCGCGCCGCGGAACTCGGCGTCGCGGGGCGAGTGGTCTTCCACGGGCACGCGACCGCCGACCAGATCGCCGGGGCTTATCGCGCGGCGACGGCGCTCTGGTTCCCGAGCATCGCCCGGAGCGAAGGCTTCGGCTTGGTGCAAGTGGAAGCTATGGCCGGCGGGTGCCCGGTGATCAACACGGCGATTCCCGGTAGCGGTGTCCCGTGGGTCTGCCGGAACGAATCGGAGGGATTGACGGTGCCGGTGAACGATCCCGAGGCGTTCGCCGCGGCGGCGAATCGGCTGTTGACCGAGCCGGGTTTGCGGGAGCGATTGGGAAAAGCCGGCCGGGAACGGGCGGTCGCCGAGTTCGATCATCGCGTCATGGCCGAGCGCAGTTTGGCGATCTACCGCGGCGTCCTCGAGCGAAATGAATCGCTGCCGCGGCCGGGCGGCGCATGCTGAAGTCTTTGTGGGACCGGCGTCGGAAAGTCCCCTTCGGCCGGTCGTGGGGCAAGGATTGGGCCAAGCGAGTGATCTCGCTGCCGCTCGTGATCGGTTCCGACCGCCGCGCCGCCGCGCTCCGCCGGCGCGGAGCGACCGTCGCCCCCGACAGTTTTCTCGCGCCGTGTCACTTTGGGGGGCAACTGGGGGGCGTCGAAATCGGCGCGGGGACTTTCCTCGGTCGCGTGCGGATCGAAGCCGAAGCCGCGGTGCGGATCGGGCGCTGCGTGTGCATCAACGACGGCGCGTGGATTCTGACGGCGAGTCACGACGTGACCGATCCCCGATGGGGCGTCGTGCGGGCACCGGTGATCGTCGATGACTCCGCTTGGATCGGGATGCGCGCGATTATCTTGCCGGGCGTGACGGTCGGATACGGCGCCGTGGTCGGAGCCGGTGCGGTCGTGTCGAAAGACGTCCCGCCGTTTTGCGTCGCGGTGGGCAATCCCGCCCGGATCGTTCCGGGCCGCCGGTCCGCCGAGCTGGACTACCAGCCGACATCCTTCCTCGCCCCCGTCATCGCCTGGCTGGGTTCGCCCGGCGGGTGAGTCCGCGGCGTTCGTCTCCACCACCCCCGGTCGATCCACGCGTTCAGAATCGCGGTGGCGCGAGCCGGGTTGCGTGAGCGCCCGGAGTTCGGAAATCTCCGGGCGCTCAC
>JAYTBD010000278.1:0-1899 GCA_043737155.1 Fimbriiglobus sp.
CCGCTTGGAAAAGCTCGGCCAAGTCCACCAGATGGAGAAGCCCGAGTACCAAGAGGCGTGGGCGTGGGTCCACTTTCTGTTGCACAGCACGCCCGCGAATGCGAAAACGCTCCACGACTACTTGCAGGCGCTGCGGCACAACTCGAATCCGGGGCTACTGCTGCCGAAGCTCGAAGCGGCGATGCCCGATGTCAACAAGGTTCTGGTCGAGCATCTCGCCAAGCTCGAAATGCCCACGCTCGCGGTGCCGGTCGTCGGCGCCCGGTAGAATATCGGCATGGCGAACATTCTCCTCGGGGTGACCGGGTCCGTCGCGGCAATTCGAACGCCCGCGATCTACGAAGCACTGACAGCCCGTGGTCACTCGGTGCGGGTCTTGGCCACTCGCTCGGCCACACACTTCTTCGATCCCGCCGCGATCGGCGAAAAGAGCCGGCGCGATCCCGATCTCGTTTCACTCGACGAAGACGAATGGCCGACGGCGGGGTACGTCCGTGGCGACACCGTGTTGCACATCGAACTGCGAAAGTGGGCCGATCTTTTCTTGATCGCCCCGTTGGACGCGAACACCTTGGCCAAACTCGCGGTCGGCCTGTGCGACAACGCGCTGACCTGCGTCTGGCGGGCGTGGGACTGGGAGAAGCCCGTGGTACTCGCCCCGGCGATGAACACCCTGATGTGGCTCCACCCGTTTACAAAGAAACACCTGCGTTCGCTCGGGGCCGATTTCGGAGCCGCCCACATCCCCGGTCACTTCGACGAAGAGATTTTGATTCGGCAGATCAACGACCGCGCGAAGAATCTGAAGATCGTGCCGCCGATCTCGAAACTTTTGGCCTGCGGCGATCTCGGCGTCGGCGCGATGGCCGAAGTGGATACAGTGGTCGGGTTCGCCCTAGCTTCGCTTCGCTGAGAGAACTTGAACCGCGTTCCGGTCAAACCGAATTGAGCGGGTCGCGCTCCGATCGACTCGCCCAAACGGTGGCCGCTGGAAAGGCTTCTCGGAGTCGCGTGGCCAAGTCTTCGATGCCGGGCCGTTCACTGGCGTAATGCCCCGGCAGCACGAGTGCAATGCCCGCCGCTTGCGCCGCGAGCAGATCATGAAAGCGAGCTTCGCCGGTTACGAAGACATCGGCTGTTGCGCGGATCGCATCGGTCAAGTATTCCCCGGCCGCACCGCAAGCGAGGGCGACCGTCCGGACAACCTTCGCCGGGTCGCCGACGTACTCCGCCGCCCGCGCTCTGCACGCTCGCTTCACCGATGCGGCGAATTCCGCGAGTGACACGGCCGTGGCGAGTTCTCCGATTCGACCTTCGCCCCAACCCCGCTTCGGCTTCAACGGATAGATGTCGAAGGCCGGTTCTTCGTAGCTGTGGGCGGCGCGCAAGGCGGCAATGGCGCCGGCCAACTTCGCCTCGGGTACGACGATTTCGAGTCGCAGTTCACCGACTGCTTCCCGTCGCCCGCGCTCACCGACGCTCGGCTTCGTGCCATCGGTGCCGAAGAAAGTCCCCGTGCCGGCGCTCCGGAAGCTGCACTGGTCGTAGCCGCCGATGACCCCGCCACCGGCTGTGAAGATCGCCTCCGACACCTTTTCCACATCGGCTTCGGGCACGAATGTCACAAGCTTGCAGTCCGCGGGCGAATCCTTGGCCCGGAGCGCGCGGATGTTCGTCAATCCGAACCGCGCGGCCAAGCCGTCGTTGATTCCGCCGCGGCAGTTGTCGAACGCCGTGTGCGGGGAGTAGACCGCGATGCCCGCCCGTAGCAACGGCTGAAGCAACCGCCCCTCATGCGTAGAATCCGAGAGATTCTTCGCCCCTTTGAACAGGATCGGATGATGCGAAACGATGAGCGCGGCCGATTCCGCCACGGCCTCGGCCACGACCTCGGGGGTG
>JAYTBD010000279.1:0-4840 GCA_043737155.1 Fimbriiglobus sp.
TGCCCCCGGCAAGATTCGAACTTGCGACCACCGATTTAGGAAATCGATGCTCTATCCCCTGAGCTACGAGGGCGGGCGCCGGAGGGGAATTATCGGCGGACGGGTGCGAAATTACAAGGAGTGGAGAGCTTCGCTTGCGGCGCTCCCCCGAGATCAGGGCTTCGCATCGGTCGATTTCAACACCATCTCCGCCAAGTCGAAATCGTCTTGGGTCGTGATCTTGAAGTTCAGCGGCGACCCCGGCACCGCGAACACCGAATGCCCCATGGCCTCGACGAGTTGGGCATCGTCCGTGATCGCGCCGTCGAACTCGCCGCGCCTTGCGTACGCTTCGACGAGCCAATCGCGGCGGAAGACCTGCGGCGTTTGCGCCGCCCATAACCCGGCCCGCGGAACGGTTTCCGCGATTCGATGGGTCACCGCTTCCACCCGTTTCAGCGTGTCCGCGACCGGCACGGCGAGCATCGCGGCACCCCGCCCCACCGCCGCGGCGAAGACCCCGTCGATGTTTTTCGGATTCAACAGGGGTCGGACCGCATCGTGGATGGCGACGTAGTCGATGTCGGCGGGGATTGCCGCGAGCGCATTGGCGACCGATTCGAACCGCTCGGAGCCGCCGGTGATGATCGAGACATTTCGGAAGATGCAGATGTCGGCGTAGTGCGCGATGAACTCCTCGCGATCGTCGGGCGGCACCACGATGAGGACGCGACCCACATCCGGGCGGTTCCAGAACAACTCGGCGGAACGCTGCCAGATGGCTTTGCCGCCGAGCGTGAGGAAAGGTTTTTTCTGCGGGCCGCCGAAGCGGCTAGACCGCCCGGCGGCGGGGAGGATCACGGCGAAGGATGGCATGGGCGAACTCCGGGGCCAATTCCGGGGTCTGTTCTAGGGACTGCTTCCAAGCGGCCACGAGTTCTTGCCACCGTTTCCAGACGATCTCCTGTTCCGCCAGCAGCTGTTCCACGCCATCCGCCGAGCGGTCGGCCCCCGCCAAGTGCTCGTCCCACGCTTCGTCGAGGCCGTCGTGCGGAACGTGGATGCGGAGCGCGTCCGCCGGGCCGCCCTGCTCCGCGTACGTCTTTTGAAAAGCGGCTTCGTAACGTTCGAGGGTATCCAGGCAGTCGCGGACCGCGACTTCGATGGCCCCCAACGACGTTTCCCAAGCTCGTGCCGGCTGCATGGTGCCCCCGAATCCGTTCCCCCCGGAAGCTGCGCGCTATAGCGAAGGTGCCGCTCCAAAAACAAGCGGACTTTCCCGGATTCATCCTTGCGGGATTCCACCACGGCGGTTATCCCCGGCGATCCGTTTTTCCTGCGCCGCAGTCGGCGCCCGCCCGGAGGCACCGCGATGTACGTGGCCTGCTCGACCCTCTGTTTCAGCCGCCAGCCCCTCGCGGACGCGCTGCGCGTCATCCGCGAGATGCACTTCGCCAAGGCGGACTTGGCGATCCACGAATCCGGTTCGCACCTGCGGCCGTCGGAAGTGCTCGCGGATGTGGCCAAGGCCGCGACGCAGCTCAAAGCGGGCAACGTCGCCTTCGCCGCGTTCCACTTGGAATTCGCCGAATTCGACGGGGAAATTATCCGACATCAACTCCGCGCCGTGTGCCGATTGGCCCGCACGATGGCGGTGCCGCTCGTGACGGTGACGGCCGCGCCGATCGGCTGCGACCCGCAAGAGGAAGCCGCCCGGTTGAAGGTCTGGGCGAAACTCGCCGAGATCGAAGGGGTGATCCTGACGGTCGAAACGAAGATCGGCACGGTCGCCGAGGACGTGGGCTGCGCGGCCGAGCTGTGCCGCCGCGTCCCCGGCCTCGGTCTGACCTTGGACCCGAGCTACTTCACGACCCGCAATCACCCCGAAAACGGGTGCGATCCGCTCTACCCATTCGTGAAGCACGTGCGCTTGCGCGACTCCGGCAACAAGCCCGAGCAGTTCCAACTCCGCATCGGCCAAGGGATGATCGAGTACGGCCGCATCATCGGCCAACTCGACCGCTGCCGCTACGACCGGGCGCTCTCGGTGGACATCCGGGACTCGGTGGAAAACGGGTTCACGGTGGAACCGGAAATCCGCAAACTGAAGCATCTGCTCGAATCGCAGGTGTGATTTGGTTTTTGGTAGTGGTCCGATTAGCGCTGATTGTCACCTTCGCAAACGCGAGAAAACTGTAGGGGCACCCCTTGTGGGTGCCCTGGCAAAGGGATGCGGGGCCGGCTCCGTTTCGGCAAATGGACTCGGGCATCTCGTTCGCGGGCACCCACAAGGGGTGCCCCTACGATTGACGGGTTGAGTGACAATTTGCAGCGGTCGGTCCAGTAGGTCACGCTCCGCTTGACCTCATCTCTCAAAATCGGGAATGCGAATTCCTCACGGCGTCACGCGGAGCGTGACCGACGACAATCCCATCGACGGCCATTCCCCCATGGGAATGGCTGTGCTCCGTTATCCCCTATACACTTCAACCGTCATATCTGTGAGCGATGTCCGACCGGGCGGGCGACTTTTCTTTTGCGAGTTTGCTGTGGAGACTTGCATCGGAACGGTGCTAAGGTCAATCTATGTAGAAGGCGCAAAGTTTTTTCTCCCGACCCTCGCCCTCCGCGCGTAGCATTCAGGTAGTCCCACTCCGAGGAGCAGCATCCATGAGCGTCCCACGCGCCGGCCGACTGGGGGCCTTCGCCCTGGCGGCACTGCTGAGCACCACCCCGGCCTTCGCGGCCGATATTCCCAAAGTCGCCGATGCCGTGAAATGGGAGACGGCCCGCATCACTTCGCCCGAATCGGTCGCGGAAATGAAGGCCCTGCAAACCCGGGTGAAGGACGTCAGCAAGCAAGCCCTCCCGAGTACGGTCGGTCTGCTCGTCGGCATCGGGGCCGGTAGCGGCGTGATCGTCTCCGAAGACGGCTTGGTCCTCACGGCGGCGCACGTCATCGGCAAGCCGCGCCAGCCGATCACCTTCGTCCTCTCGGACGGGACCTTCGTGAAGGGCGAATCGCTCGGGATCAACACGGTCGCCGACAGCGGCATGGCCCGCATCACCGATTCCCCGCCGAAGAATGCGACTTGGCCCGGTGCGAAAGAGGGCAAGTGGCCAGTCGCGGTCATGGGTCAGTCGGCCGGGCTCAAACAGAATCAATGGGTCGTGTCGATGGGCCATCCGGGCGGGCCGAAGCAAGATCGACCGCCGCCCGTCCGCACCGGCCGGGTCAACACCAAGAACGAAGACATGACCAAGAATCGGCTGCTGCTGACGGATTGCACGCTCGTGGGCGGCGACAGCGGCGGCCCGCTGTTCGACCTCGCGGGCAACGTCATCGGCATCCACAGTCAGATCAATCCGTTTCTGCTCGAAGCGAACATGCACGTGCCGGTCGATAAGTTCCGCAACGAATGGGACCGCCTCCTCCGCGGCGACTCCATCGGCAAGAAATCGGACGCGATCCTCGGGATCAAATTCGACGACAAAACCAAAAGCGCGGCGACGGTGACGGAGATCGCCGAGGCGAGCGCCGCGGCCAAAGCCGACCTCGCCGTGGGGGATGTCATCCTGAAGTTCAACGGGGTTGTGGTGAAGGCCCCGACCGATATCCCCGAGATTCTTTCGTCCTACGAACCCGATGATAAGGTGAAGCTGGTGATCCGCCGGGACAGCGAGACACTGAGCGTCGAAGTCAAACTCGGCGGAACCAAAACCACCCGCACCAGGCGAAACCGCGAGTAGCCGACCACCGACCTCCCTCGGACTCTCCCCCGACTTATAATTCCTCATCCGAGAACGCTCACGAATCATCCGAGGCCGCACACCATGAAGAACCCCCGCTCGGTTTTGATCTTGGCCAGCCTGTTCCTCTTCGCCCCTCTCCTGACGGCGGCGGAGGCCACCGTCGACAAGGGCAAGCGGCTCCTGCCCAAACTTTTCGAATCGGCCGTCGTCGACGCCGCCGATGCCACCGCCCGCGTCCAAGTCGATGGCAAAGATGCCGCGATGGGCACCGTCGTCGGCAAGAAAGGTTACATCCTGACCAAGGGAAGCGAACTCCGCAGCTCCACCATCACGGTCAAATTCCGCGACGGCACCTCCTACGATGCCGAGTACGTCGGCTACCACAAGCCGACCGACTTGGCCCTGCTGAAGATCGACGCCGACGACCTCGCGACCGTGAAGTTCGTCAGCGCCAAGCTCGCCGAGCCGGGCAACTGGGTCGCGGCGACGGGCATCACTTCGGAGCCCGTGGCCGTCGGGATCGTGAGCGCCGGGGTCCGGAAATTGTTCGGCGTCGAATCGTTCATCGAGAACGCCAACAAGGGTTACATCGGCATCATGTTCGGCGTCGAAGGGAAAGACCAAGTGAAGGTCACGGAAGTGGTCAAAGGGGCCGCCGCCGCGAAAGCGGGCCTCAAAGCGGGGGACATTCTGTTCGAGATCGCCGGGGAGAAGGTGAAGAACCGCGATCATCTACCGGAGATTCTCGACCTGTATAAACCGGGCGACAAAATCGCCGTGAAGGTGAAGCGGAAGATCAAAGATTCCGTCGAAACGGAAGAGCTGAGCTTCACCGTGACTCTCAGTTCGCGCGGCGAGATGAACAAGGACGACATGATGAATATGGGCGGCGGCAGTCTGAGCGGTCGCCGGACCGGCTTCCCGCAAGTGATCCAGCACGACACGGTCTTGGCCCCGAAGGATTGCGGCGGGCCACTGGTCGATCTCGACGGCCGGGTGATCGGGTTGAACATCGCCCGGGCCGGCCGCGTCGAAACGTGGGCGCTCCCCGCCGATGTGATCACGCCGGTGTTCAAGGACTTGCTAGACGGCAAATTCCCCGCTCCGA
>JAYTBD010000280.1:0-4837 GCA_043737155.1 Fimbriiglobus sp.
CTCACGCAACCCGGCTCACCCGCAACGGAGCTTGCCCGCAACGGACCTTGCCCGCCGGCTCCGCCTCTGGCACAATCACTTTCGGGAACTTACGATCCCGCGCCCGCGTAGAATATCCCAGCCCATTCGGGTCGTCGTCCGGCCAGCGCAGGAACTCCCCATGTCCCGGCTTTTCCGCTTCGCCGCCGCGATCGCCTTGGCGACCGCCGCAGAATCCGCCTTCGCCCAAGACCCGACCGCGCAGCACCCTTTCGACCTCGCCCGGGCATTGCGCGACAACGACCAACCCGATCTGGCCCTCGACTACCTCGACGACTTGGCGAAGACGCTCCCGCCGCAGTGGCAAGTCGAACTGCCCATCGAACGGGCCAAGACGCGGATCAAACTCGCGGCCCCGGAAACGGACGAGGTGAAGCGCGACCTCTTCGTGAACGAGGCCAAGGCGGAACTCGACCGATTCCTCAAGGCGCACGCGGGCCACCCCCGCGCCGCCGAAGCGGCGATGTCGCTCGCCAACGTCGCCTCGTTGCAGGGCAAGTCTCAGCTCGGCCGCGCCACCCGCATCCCGGACACAAGAGGCCAACAGGCGGCCGCGGTGCTCGCCCGCCCCTTCTTCGTCGATGCGTCCGCCAAGTTCCTCACCGCGGCCACGGCCCTCGAACAATCGGCGAAGTCGGCCGGCTCGCCCCTGCTCAAGCGAGAGCTCACCCGCGAATGGTATCAGACGGTCCTCGACCAAGGCATCAACCGCTACTACCTCGGCGAATCGTACATCGCGGCCGAGGCCAAACCGGACATCGACGCCCGTTACAAGGCTTACAAAGACGCCCAAGCGATCTTCGCGAAGCTGGGCGCACTCGATGTCAATTACCCGCTCTGTTGGATCGCCCGGGCTTGGGCCGGAGAATGCTTCTACCCGATGAGCGAGACCAAGAACGCCGTCGACGCGTTCGCCAAGATCAAGGCCGACGCGGCCAAGAATCCGAGCGGCCCCGCTCTCGCCGGCGTGCGCCAAGCGCGCTTCTTCGAGATCCGCGACCAGTGGATCCAAGCCGGCAAGACCAACACGGCCCCCGCCTTTTCCAAGGTTCGCCAACTCTGCGAAGCGTGGCTCGCCGACTACCGCGGCTTCCGCGTGACCAACGAAACCTACGCCGTCACGTACTACGCCGCGACCACGAAGCTCGACGAGGCGAGCCTCGGCGTGAAGCGCGATCCGAAAACCATGAAGGTCGAAGTCAGCCCCGGTGTCATCCCGCTGCTGAAGGAAGCGGACCGAGATTTCCGCCGCCTCGCCGACACCGAGAACGAATACACCGCCCGCGCCGCCAAGGCCCGCCCGCAAGTCATCGTCCTGCTCGTCGGCAACGCGGACAAGAAGCCGGAGCAAATCCTCACGTTCGAGGAGTGCCACCTGACCTCGCTCGTGCAGCTCGACAAGTTCCAGCAAATGAGCCGCGACGACAAAACCACCCCCGAGCAAATGAAGACTCAACTCGGCCGGGTCATCGCATTGCTCGAGCGCGTGAAGCAACTGCCCGTGCCGAAGGAATCGCTGCGCGATTCGCTGACCAGCCAGGTGATGCTCGTCTACACCTACCGCGTCGCGGAGCAACCGTATCAAGCGGCCGTGCTCGGGGAACACTTGGCCCATACGGGCAAGGGGCCGACCGCCGCGAAGGCGGGCCTCAACGCCATGCTGGCCTACTTGGAATCGGCCGAGAAAGCGGATGCGTCGGACGCGGGGAGCAAGCAGACCGATTACGCCCGCGCCTTGGCCGTGGCGCTCTACCTCGACCAAGCGGTCCCCGACGACGCCAGCACCGACGAAGTCCGCTTCCGAGGCGCCCAATTGCTCGTGCAAAACTCGCGCTACATCGAAGCGTTCAACTTGCTCTCCCGGATCACGGCGCGCTACCCCGGCATCACCCGGGCGCGGCTCCTGCAAGGCGGCGTGGCCTACGAACTCCTGCGACCGCGTTCGCCCGGCTCCAACCCGGTCAAGTTCGCCCTGCCGCTCGACGCCCAGAAACCGGCTTTGTTCAACACCGCTACCGCCGACCTCGGCCGCGTCCCGGTGGCGGGTCCGGCGACGCCCGAGCGCGTCGCCATCGAATACTGCCGGCTCCAAATCCAACTGGCCCAGATCTATCTTTCGAGCGGCCCCGGCGGTTATCAGATGGCCGAGAAGATCATCAACGATTTGAACGCGCTGATCCCGACGCTGTCGACCCTGCCGAAGATCGAGAAGCAATCGCTGCCGATGGAAGCCGAGATGGTGCGCGTGAACGCCATCTATGGGCAGGCGATGCCGCTGCACCAACAGAAGAAATACAAGGAATCGGCCGATCGCTACCAAGGGATCATCAACGGCATGGTGGCGGGTGGCCCTTCTGCGAAGATGGTCGGCCTGCTGCCGGAAGTCGCCGTCACCGCCAAGAACCTCGACACCGCGCGGATCGATCGGATCGTGATCCCGGCCATCAACAGCCGCGTGGGCGAGGGGAACCTCGAGCAGGCGGGCAAGCTGCTCGACATGCTCACGAGCTTCGGCGGCGACCAGAACAAGACCGTGAACGCCGTTTTCCAAGTCGTGATGGCGACCAAGCCGCAGATCGAGCAGTTGCGGAAGGACGGCAAAGCCGCGGAAGCCCAAAAAGTTTCGGCGAACTTGGCGGCCCTCGCCGCGCGGATCAGCGGGCCCGATGCCAAGTTGAATTCGGTCCAACTGCTCGACCTCGGCAAGATCTTCAAGGAACTCGGGGACTTCGACAAAGCCGTCGCGCTGCTGACGCGCATCCCCGGCCCGTCGAACCCGGCGTTTTTGACGGCCGAACCCCCGGAGCCGCCCGCCTCCGCGCCCGGCGATCCCGCCGATGTCAAGAAGAAGAAAGACGACGCCGTGAACGCGTGGAACGCGGACAAAGCGGGGCTGCCGTATTACCGCGTGGCCCAGCTCGAACTGTTGCGGACGTACCGCCTCGGCAACCAATTGCCGAAGGCCGAGGAGATGCTGACCGCGCTGATCGGCGTGGATAAGAAGCGCGGTTGGGCCTTCAAATTCCCCGACTTCCGCAAGGAAGAATACCACTACTTAGAAGCCAAAGCCGCGGGCCTCGCGGCCAACCCGCAGGAGTCGCTGAAGACGTGGATCCAAGCCAAGACGGGTTGGGAAACGCTGGCCAAGGAGTATTACTCCACGCTCGTCAAGAAGCTCCCGGCCAACGCCAAGGAAGAGGACGTGGCGAAGCTCCGGCAGCAAAAGGAGTTCGTCAAACCGATCTACTTCGACTTGGTGTTCGAATCGCAGCGCTGCCTCGTCAAAGCGCAGCTGCAGGTCAACGGGGCCAATAACCCGGCGCTCGCCAAAGGGATGAACAGCTTGGCCAAGCAGATCGTCGACATCGAAAAAAAGAACCCCGATCTCCACGAGAACGTGAAGGCCCGCTATCAGAAGTTGCTCGACGAAACCCCGCCGTTGAAGGAAGCTTACAAAGCCGCCGGCGGCGAATGGACCAACCCGCCGAAGTGAGAATCGAACCGCCGTGTTTTGTTAGCCCGACGCGCCAGCGAGGGTCTTGCTTACTCTCTCCACCACGGATCTCCCCGCCATGTTCCGACGTTTCTGCTCGCCCGCCATCGCCGTCCTGCTCTCGGCATTCCCAGCTTTCGGCCAAACGATCCAAGATCGCGTCAACTACCGCGACCGCGCCCAAGACGGCAAGGTCGTCACGGTCGAAGGGATTATCAAAGAGTCGGTTTCCGGCGTCGTCGTGAGCACCCCCGCCCCCGAGAACAAGCTCAAAGCGACCATCTCCGCGGCCGATTTGGTCCGCATCGACTACGGCACCGTCCCCGGCGTCGAGCGCACCGGCCAACTCTCGGCCATCACCTTGGAAGCGTCCGTCGACCCGACCAAGCCGCTCGCGGAATACAAGAAACTCATGGCCTTCCCCGGCGCCACCGCCAACCCGAAAGCGAAGCGCTACCTCGAATTCCGCGAGGTGGTCTGGAGCGCGAAGGTCGCCGATACCAAAGTCGGCAAGGATTTTGAAAACGAGGGCAAAGTGATCGCGGCGCGGCTCGTCGGCTTCAGCAAAGCGAATGTCGGCAGTTGGGAAGCGTGGACCACGGCCCGCTTGGCCGCGCGGTTCCTCTGCGAACTCGAGGACGTCGCCGGCGCCGCCGACGCCATCTCGATCCTCGGCCGCAACGCGGGGCTCACGCCGGAGCTCCGCCACGAGGCCAAGCTGATCGAAGCGGGCTACCTCTTCCGGGCCAACAAGCGGCTCGACGCCGAGGCCATCGTGAAGGAACTCGCCGCCGACAAGGCCTTCCCCGCCGCCGGCCCGCTCCGCGAGCGCTGGGCGATCTTCGAGGAAGTCATCAAGGCCCCGCTCCCCCCGGCCGAACCCAAAGCGGGCGAAGCGCCCCCCGGCCAGGCCGACGTGGATGCCCGCCTCGCCAAGGTCCGCGAAGCCGCCGCGAAGATCGAAGGGCTGATCGCCAAGGCGAAGGACCCCGCCGCCCGCGCCGCCGGTTACGGCGCGCTCGGCGAAGTGTACGTCCGCCACGCGATGTGGCGCGAAGCGATGTGGGCCTATCTCTGGGTCGACGTGGTCTACAACCAAGACCGCGACGAGCAGGTCAAGGCCGTCAACCGTCTCGTGCAGATCTTCACGGTGCTGAAAGAGAAAGCCGGCGAAGGCGAGAAGGACCGCGCCGACACCTACCGCGAACGCCTGCCCCGCATCCGGGGGTGACGGCCAGGATGTGCATCTCGATTTTGACACCCTCCAAAACTCGTGTCGTCATGGTCTTGCTGACATCTGTCCGC
>JAYTBD010000281.1:0-1895 GCA_043737155.1 Fimbriiglobus sp.
CCGGATCGGGTCGAGCTTTACATACCGATCGAATTGAAGCCGCAGAAATCCGACCCCAAGAGTTCGGGCGCGTTCGGCCGATTGGTGCTCGTCCTCGACGACAGAAACATTCTCGCCGAACTCAACGAGGCCCGCGAGCTCGGCTTGAAAGGGGTCCGGTCGGAGAATCTCCCCGCGGAATTGCAGAAGAAAGCGAGCGCGTGGAAGGTCGCCCGCATCGAGTCGAATTTGAAAGTGCTCCGCATGGCGCCCGCCGCCCCCGGGCAAGGCCCCGGCGGCAACGAATAGACCCCGCCCGCCCGGCCCGCCTAGAATGATCCCGTAACGCCGGGCGCACCATTCGGGCCGTCACCATGCCTTCCGCCGATCCGCATTCCCCCTTCTGCACCATCGACGAAGCCCTCGCCGAAATCCGCGCCGGCCGCATGGTCGTCATGGTCGACGACGAACACCGCGAGAACGAAGGCGATCTCGTGATGGCGGCGGAGGCCGTCACCCCCGAAGCCGTCAACTTCATGGTCCGCAAGGCGTGCGGTCGACTTTGCGTCGCCTTCTCCCCCACCCACGCGCGGCGACTTGGGCTCGAACTCCTCCCCGGCGTCAACCTCGATCCGACCGCCACACCCTTCACGCACAATTTCGATGCGCGCTACGGCATCACCACTGGTATCTCCGCGTTCGACCGCGCCAAGACCATCCGCGTCTGCGCCGACACCTCGGCCGGCGCCGATCAACTCGTGAAGGACAAGGGCCACGTCGACGGGTTGATCGCCCGGACGGGCGGCGTGCTCGTCCGCGCGGGTCACACCGAAGGCAGCGTCGATCTGTGCCGCTTGGCGGGCCTGCGCGAGGTCGGTGTCATCTGCGAAATTCTCAACGAAGACGGCACGATGGCCCGGCTGCCCGACTTGCGAACCTACTGCCGGACGCACGGATTGAAGCTCTGCTCCATCGCCGATCTCATCGAGTACCGCCGGCGTTCGGAGAAACTGATCCAGCGCGAGATCAACTTGAAACTCCCGACGCGGTTCGGCGAGTTCGATCTGATCGCCTATACCTCGCTCGTCGATCAAGAGCCGCACCTCGCCCTGTCGCTCGGCGGAGTGGGGATCCCGAACGAAACGGGTGCCGTGGCTTGCTGCGAAGAGCCGATCTTGGTGCGGATGCACAGCGAGTGCCTGACCGGGGATGCCCTGCACAGCTTGAAGTGCGACTGCGGGCCGCAGTTGGCGTACGCCATGCAGCAAGTCGCCGAAGCTGGTCGGGGCGTCATCGTCTACATGCGCCAAGAGGGCCGCGGCATCGGGCTGTTGAACAAGCTGAAGGCGTATAAATTGCAACAGGAGGAGGGGCTGGACACGGTCGAAGCCAACCAACGACTCGGGTTCGCGCCCGACCTCCGGCATTTCGGGATCGGCGCCCAGATCCTCCACGATCTCGGCGTCCGGCACATCCGTCTGTTGACGAACAACCCGCGGAAGGTGATCGGACTGGACGGCTACGGGTTGAAGATCGTGGAGCGGGTGCCGATCGCGATGGAGCCGGGCGAACACAACCGCGGGTACCTCGACACGAAGAAGTCGAAGCTCGGACACCTACTGCCGGAATAGGCAGGGTGAAGATCTTCGTTCTTCAGCCCGAAGGGCTGGGAGTTCTCAGGCTAGGGTAACGCCTCAAGCGCGGACGGCGGCTGAATCGATTTGTTATTGACGGTCAGGTAATGGATGCCATCGTAATCTTCGCCCCAAAGGGGCCGACTTATACAGCCCAGGGCGGAAGCCCTGGGTACAGGGTCGTATGTCACTCGCCCCGAAGGGGCCGGCGTGGTCGGCCGAACTTACACTGGCCCCCTCGGGGCGGAGGAAATGCGCATCCCGACCCAGGGCTTCCGCCCT
>JAYTBD010000282.1:0-4817 GCA_043737155.1 Fimbriiglobus sp.
CAATCGCTCGCCATCCGCTGGATTCTCATCGCGATCCGCAGCAAGGCCGGGCGGCCGACCTTCCAGCGCCTCGCGGACGAATTGATCGCTGCATCCCGCCGCGAAGGCGAAGCGATGTCGAAGCGCGAACAGACGGTGAAGATGGCCGAAGCCAACAAGGCGTTCAGCCACTTCGCCTGGTAAGTCGGTAACAATACATTTAACCACAGAGGCACAGAGGACACAGAGAAGACGAAGCCCGGAGTGAGAAATATTCTCCCCGGTCTCGTTTTTCTCTGTGCCCTCTGTGCCTCTGTGGTTAACTCTTTTCTTCCGGTGCTGCGATGGCGAAGAACTCCAATACGACCGACGACCTCGCGAAGATTCGCAACCTCGGGGTCATCGCGCACATCGACGCCGGGAAGACGACGACGACCGAGCACTTGCTCTTCTACGCCGGGGCCAAGCACAAACTCGGCGGCGTCGATCAGGGGACGACGCAGACCGACTACGACCCCGAAGAGCAAGAGCGCGGCATCACCATTTACTCGGCGTGCATTCCGTTTCAATGGGCCGGGTTCACCGTCAACCTGATCGATACGCCGGGGCACGTTGATTTCACCGCCGAGGTCGAACGATCGTTGCGTGTCCTCGACGGCGCGGTGTGCGTGTTCGACGCTCAAAAGGGTGTCGAAGCCCAGTCGGAGACGGTCTGGAAGCAGGCTAACAAATACGCCGTGCCGCGGTTGATCTTCATCAACAAAATGGACGTCGTCGGCGCGAGCTACGACAAAGCCCTCGCCACCATCAATGAGCGGTTGACGCCCGATGCCATTGCGCACGGCCGGCCGGTGCCGATCCAAATCCCCATCGGCTACGGGTCGGAGAAAGACAGCCCCAAGCCCTTCCGCGGGGTCATCGACATCCTCGAACAGCAGGCGATTTACTTCGACCCCGCCGACGGCGGCAAGACCATCACGCGTGAAGCGATCCCCGACGACGAACTCGCTACGGTGAAGAAGTACCGCGAACAACTCTTTGACACCCTCACGCAATTCGACGACAAAGATCTGATCACCTCGATCGTCCTCGACGGGGGCGTGCCCGACCTCGCCGCGGTCCGGCAACTCCTGCGCGAGCAGACGCTGGCGCGGAAGATTTATCCGGTGCTGTGCGGTTCGGGCCGGGAACACATCGGCATCCAACCGCTGCTCGACGCGGTGACGCTCTATCTGCCGAGTCCTTTGGACCGACCGCCGGTCGTCGGCACGAACCCGAAGAACGATAAAGAGGAGAGACGGAAGCCCGATCCGAAGGAACCGTTCTGCGGGTTGGTGTTCAAAGCCGCGTGGCACCCGAGCGGGCACCGCTTTTTCATCCGCGTCTACTCCGGTGTCTTGCGTCCGAACGCCCGGGCGTTCAACACCGGCCGGGATGTGAAGGAGAACATCGCCAAGTTATTCCACGTCCACGCCGACCCAAACCGCGGCCTCGAAGAAGTCGACAGCGCCCCGCCGGGCGACATCGTCGCGGTCGTCGGCCTGAAGGAATCGAAAACGGGCGACACCCTCTGCGATACCCAGCACCCGATTTTGCTGGAGCCGATCAGCTTCGCCGAAGCGGTCGTGAGCCAATCGATCGAACCCGAGAGCGGCAAGGACAAGGACAAACTCGCCAACGCGCTCGAGATGCTCCAGCTCGAAGATCCGACTTTCATCGTGCAGGACAGCAAGGACACGGGGCAAATCCTGATGAGCGGCATGGGCACGCTGCACCTCGAAGTGAAGCGGCACCGGCTCGAGCGCGACTTCAAGCTCGAAGTCCGCGTCGGCAAACCGCGCGTCAGCTTCCGCGAGATGCTGCGCTCCGGGAAGACGGTGGAAACGACCGTGGACAAGCTCGGCGATAAACCGGCCTACGCATACTTGCGCGTCTCGTTCACGACCTTCAAAACCGACAAACCGGTGACGGTGCGGAACAGCGTGAGCGGCGAAGCCTTGCCGGTGCTCTTCGCCGCGGCCGCGGAGCGCGGCTTGATCGACGCCTGCCAAACCGGGGAACTCGGCTACCCGATGATGAACCTGCAGGCGACCATCACCGATGCGAAGTTCGACCCGCAACTCAGCAGCGAGGACGCGTTTATCGTCGCGGCCAACAAGGCCTACCGCCAAGCCTGCGAGGACAACATCGACCTGCTCGAACCGATCATGAAGGTGACGGTGACGACGCCGATGGATTTCCTGGGCAACATCACGGGGGATCTCGCCAAGCGCGGCGGCGAAGTGAAGGACATCAGCGGTGACGCCACCGCCGAGATCGTGGCGTACGTCGCGCTGGAGAAGCTGTTCACCTACGCCAACGAAGTCCGCAGCTTGAGCCAAGGCCGGGCGAATGCGTCGATCGAACCCGACTCGTACAAGGTGGCCCCCGCGGATGTGGTGAAGCGAGTGCGGGGGGGATGACATGATGCTGATCGCGGAAAGCGATGTGTTTTGGAAAAGTCCCTCCGTGTATGATGTGGCGGGGTTTGTCGGCCTATTCTTGGGGATCGGTTCTATTTGGCTAGCATTGGCGTTGGCCAAGAAGCAACTTCAAGCGGATTTGAAGAAAGCGACCGATAGTGCCATAGTCGCGATACAGCAGGAACTACTTTCTCGGGAATTGGCGGAAGGGATCCGGTATCTACGCGAGGCAAATGCGGACTTGCGAAATCGGAAATGGGAGTGGGGCTTGCTGCGACTTGAAGAGGCCTTGACAGTGGTCGCGCGTATGTCCCAAAACCAGAAATTGGCAGAGGCCGAACGCAATGCAATGAGTCGTTGCACCCTCGATCTCAGCGACATCGTATTGCTGGTAAAAAAGCACAAGCATTCGATAAAGAACCGGGGGCATCTCCCCGCAGAAGAACTTCGCCCCATCGGCAAAGTACTGTTGGAACTCGAGCGATTCCGGAGTCGCAATTCAATTGCCTAGGGGGAATTTATGGATAGCAAGCTACACAAAATCGTGGTGCGCCTCCTCGCTCGGACCTCGCAGGGTACCGTCGTGTGGGAGGACGCCTCCCGACTCTCGGAAGGCGAACGTTTTCGCGTGAGCTTCGGTGATGCGATCATCGAAATAACATCGGGTGAAATCGTCGGAAACGATGTGGAACTCGGCATTGAGTATTTGGATTTTGTCTGCGTCCGCGTGTTGAGTCACAAAGGCTTGGTCGTTGCCGAAGAGACATTTAAGCAGGGTGAGGCCGATTACCCTGCTGCGGATAAACTCTTCCTCGCAGCCCGTTCCAGCGCCCGCCGCTCCGATGCGGTGCTCGATAGCCTCCTCCAAAAGCTCGGCGCCTAATCCAGGATCCATCCCATGTCCACACAACTGCAATCGGTACTCGACGCCGCTCTGCTTCTCCCCGAATCAGAACGTGAGGAGCTGGCGGCATGCCTGATGGACACTCTGGACATGACCCCCGAATTTCATCCGGATTGGGACGCGGAAATTCAGCGCCGAATCGAGGACATGCGTTCGGGCCGCGTTCCCGGGATTTCACTTGCGCAACTGCGCAAAGAACTGATGGGACTTCGCGATGGCACTCCCAATTGATTTCCACCGCTTGGCGCGGCGAGAAATTCGAGTGGCCCAACGCCGATACACCCGCCTCGGTAACGCGCTGGGTCGAAGATTCTTCGACGCGCTATTCAGAACTTTGGAGCGCGTCGAAAACCGCCCGCAGACTTGTTCGCCCCATTCTTATGGGACTCGCATCGCACCTCTCCGAAAGTTTCCGTACTGGATTGTCTTTGCCGAACACTCCAACGGACTATTTGTCTTGGCCCTCATGCATTCGAGTCGCCGACCGGGGTACTGGCGAAGGCGAAAACCATAAGAGTTCCCCATGTCCACCATCACCGTCGGCGAGCGCAAGCGGATCGCCCTGATCGCGCACGATAGCAAGAAGCCCGAGCTGCTCCTCTGGGCGGCGGCGCACCGCGACCAACTCGCCGCGCACGAACTCCTCGGCACCGGCACCACCGGCAAGCTCATCGAAGACGCCATCGGTCTCCCGGTGCGGTGTTACCTCAGCGGCCCCATCGGCGGCGACCAGCAGATCGGGGCGCTGATCGCCCAGTGCGCCGTCGACGTGCTCATCTTCTTCTGGGATCCCCTCTCCGCGCAGCCGCACGACCCGGACGTGAAGGCCCTGCTCCGCCTCGCGGTGGTCTGGAATATCCCCGTCGCCAACAACCGCATCACCGCGGACCACCTCTTCGGCTCCCCGCTCATGCACCGGAGTTACGAACGCTCCGTCCCGGTCGTGGCTTCGGCGAACGTCTGGCCGCGAGTTGGGTGACTGGCACGACCGTTGCGATTCGTCTCCCGTTCCACAATCCCCGTGAGGAGACCGATTATGCCGCAGGGCGACAAAACCAAATACACGGACAAGCAAAAGCGCAAAGCGGCGCACATCGAAGAAAGCTACGAATCGCGCGGCGTCCCCGCGGACGAAGCGGCGGCGCGAGCTTGGGCCACGGTGAACAAGGAAGACGGTGGCGGGAACAAATCAGGAAGCGGACGTGGCAAGAAGGATACGCACGTCTCCAGCAAGCGGGGCGGCAAACTCGGGGCGGCTTCGGCCAACCGGACTGCGGCCCAACGCTCGGCCTCCGCGAAGAAGGGTGCTGCAACGCGGAAACGGAATGCGCTGGCCAAGCCGCGGTGAAAAAATTACGCCCCGACTTCCGAAGTCCGGCTTCGACTTCGGAAGTCCGCTGGAAGAAAGCCATTTTTCAAAGTCACACGTTCGAGGAATTCCGAAATCGAAGCCGGACTTCGGAAGTCGATCC
>JAYTBD010000283.1:0-1886 GCA_043737155.1 Fimbriiglobus sp.
CGGGGAAAACGCGCCGATCCGCATCCTTATTCAACGGATGCAATCGGCCGCATTCGAGTGGCACAACTACGGCAAGTCGACCATCGGCAACCGCACCGATATCGAGAAGGTGCCCATCGACAGCTTGAAGGCCTTCTACAAGAAGTACTACCGGCCGGACAACGCGATGCTCATCGTCGCCGGACAATTCGAGCCGACGAAGGCGCTCGCCCTGATCGCCAAGCACTTCGGGCCGATCGCGCAACCGAAGGAGCCGATCCCCGCGACCTACACCGAGGAACCGGCCCAAGACGGCGAGCGGATCGTCACGCTGCGCCGCGTCGGCGACACCGGCGCCGCCGGGCTCGTCTACCACATCCCCGCGGCGGCCCACGCCGACTACGCCGCGTGCGAAGTGCTCAACAGCGTGCTCACCACCGCGCCGACGGGCCGGTTGTACAAGTCTCTCGTGGAAACTAAGAAAGCCAGCCAAGCCGGGGGATTCACCCGCAACGCGCACGACCCGACCACCATCACGCTGATCGCGTTCACCGAAGCCGGCAAGGTCGAACCGGCCCGCGATGCCTTGATTGAAACGGTCGAATCGTTGGCCAAGACGCCGATCACCAAGGAAGAAGTCGAACGCGCCGTACGCACTCTGACCCAACAGCGCGAGCGGACGCTGTCGAACAGCCAACTCTTCGCCATCAGCCTGTCCGACTGGGCGGCGTGCGGCGATTGGCGGCTGTTTTTCCTTCACCGTGACCGATTGGAAAAGGTCACCGCCGAAGACGTGAACAAAGTCGCGGCCAAGTATCTCGTACGCACGAATCGCACGGTCGGGGTGTACATCCCGACCAAGGAAGCGGAACGCGCCGCCGTGCCGAGTACGCCGAGCATCGACGAGTTGGTGAAGGGCTACGCCGGTCGGGATGCCGTGGCCGCGGGCGAAGCGTTCGACCCCACGCCGGACAACGTTGAGAAGCGCGTCAGCCGCGGTGAACTCGGCGGCGTCAAGTACGCGTTCCTCTCCAAGAAGACGCGCGGGGAAACCGTCACGGCCATCATCAATCTGCGCTTCGGCAATCTCGACAGCTTGAAGGGGCACCGGGAGATCGCCGACTTCATGGGTTCGATGATGCTGCGCGGGACCAAGTCCAAAACGCGCGAGCAATTGAAAGACGCCTTCGACAAGCTCAACGCCGTGGTGGGTGTGCAAGCCGATGCCGGGGAGCTGACCGTGACAATTCAGACCAAGAACGCGAACCTCCCGGCGGTGCTCGCCCTCGTGAAGGAAGTACTCCGCGAGCCGAGCTTCCCCGAGGCCGAGTTCGAGACGCTCCAGCGCGAAGAGATCGACGGCTTCGAACAGAACAAGAACGATCCGCAGGCGCTGGCGAACAACGCCCTCGTCCGCAAACTGGCCCCGTACCCCGCCGACGATGTTCGCTACACGCCGACGATGGACGAAGGCTTGGCCCGCATCAAGAAGGTCACGCTCGACCAAGTTAAGAAGTTGCACGAGACGCAAGTCGGCGCGCAGCACGGCGAGATCGCCATCGTCGGCGACTTCGACCCGACCGAGGCGAAGAAGGGCTTGGAATCGATGCTGGCCAAGTGGGAATCGGCCACCCCTTATAAACGCATCGAAGGGAAGTCCTTCACCGTGAAGGGGAGCACCGAGAAGATCAACACGCCGGACAAGGCCAACGCCGTGTTCGTCGCCGGGGTGCCGGTGACGGTCAAGGACAACGACGAGGACTACGCCGCCCTGCGCATCGGCAATTACCTGTTGGGCCAAGCGCCGCTGGCGTCGCGCCTGAGCGTCCGCGTCCGCGGCAAGGACGGCCTCAGCTACGGCGTCGGTTCCCGTTACAGCGCCGACGCGATGGATCCGAACGGCCGGT
>JAYTBD010000284.1:0-1886 GCA_043737155.1 Fimbriiglobus sp.
TCGGCGGAAGCATTGAATCCGTCCGGGTCGAACATCGCCCCTTGGTCGTGGTTGCCCATGAGGACGAGCTTGGCATCCATGATCAAATCGACGCATTCCCGCGGGTTGGGGCCGTAGCCGACCACGTCGCCGAGGCAGTAGATCTCGGCGATCCCTTGGGTTTTGATGTCCGCCAGCACGGCTTGAAGCGCTTCCAAGTTGCTGTGGATGTCGCTGATGATCGCCTTCACGCCACGGCCCCTAAGTCACGAATGGGTGAAGTATAGAGCGCAGTTGGGGTTCGGTAAATACACGCCATTGGGGGAAGGATCGGAAATGGCTTCAATCCGATCTCGCAACCCTCCTCACTCTCCCCGAACTCTATTCGCCGGGCGTCAATTATTCTTGAACACGTCGTGGCACGCTTTGCAGTTCAGGTTGATCGCCCCCAATTTCTTGGCGAGTGCCGCCTTGTCGGCTTTTTCCCCCTTCGCCCCTTCCGCGGCGGCGTCGGCCCCGAGCTTGATCATGTCCGCGGTCAGGTCATTCCACTGCTTCTTTTTGGGACCGACCGCGTCGGGCGGGAGCATCACCGCCGCGTACTGGCCGATGGTGGCGACCCGGCCGCCGAGTTCGGTGGCGAGTTTCACATCGGTCACTTTGGCGGCTTGGGTTTTCAAATCGGCTTCGATGTGCCGGCCCCCGCTGCGACCGAGTGAGAATTGGGCCATCAATTCGGCGAGTTCGAACCCGTGTTGTCCTTCCAACTTCACCGACTTCTTCGGATCGCCGTCCATCGCCGTCGCCAATCCTTCGAGGGCGGCTTTGGCCGCGGCGAAATCGTTCTTCTCGATGGCCGCGGCGATGACGAGCGCTTGATCGCGTTGACCAGCCGCCTTCGCGCCGTCGGGGCCCGTCATGCCGTTCTGCCCATAGAGGGCGAGCATCATCGCGGTGGCTTTGAGGGTGCCGATCTCACCCGGCTTCGGCTTCTTCGAAAGGCCTTTTTTGAGAAAAGCGACATCCGACTCGGCGAGCGAGGCCGTGGCGACGGGTTCGTCCTTCGCCCGGGCGGTCGGAATGCTGAGCAAGCCGACGACGCCCAAAACTAAAAATGCGACCATCGCGAGGTTGAACCAGTTCTTCGGCACGATCGGCTCCGGATTACGGGGAGGGAGATCCACGCGGCAATTGTAGGTGCGGATCGGTGCGGGGAAATGTCCGCGCGAAAGTTGCCCAGTCGGGGAACTCGAACTACGTTTCCGGCGCGGCGCGCCATTACCCGATCGGGCCTGAGCCTTCCACCGATATGAACCCGCTGCCCCAACTTCGCACCGTCCGGGATGGCCGAACGCAGACCCCGATCACACCGTCCGCGCCGCTGTCGAAGCCGGTGGAGCATCCGAAATTGCCCTCCGCCGCGCAGCAATTGCTCGGGGAAGCGATCCGAGCGGGTTTGCTGACCTCCGCCGAAGTCGCAAAATTCCTCGCGGACGTCGGCGACCGCATCCCGCAGTTGAGCAGCCGCGACCGCTCGGCCACCGCCCTCGTCCAACTCGGCTTTCTCACGCCTTATCAGAAACTGCGGTTGGTCTCCGGACAGACGCACGGAATGCTTTTGGGCAACTACCGCGTGCTGGATCGGCTCGGCGGCGGTACGGTCGGAACCGTATTCACCGCCATCCATCCTTTCCTGAAACGCAAAGTCGCCATCAAGGTGCTGACCTTTGAAGGGGCCGGCCAATCGATCGCGGTCGAGCGCTTCCTCGACGAAGCCCGGATCCTCGCCAAATTGGACCACCCCCACGTCGTCGGGGTCCTCGATGCCGGGACGACCGCGGCCGAGGGGCGGGATGAATCGCTCTGGTACACGGTGCTCGAATTGGTCGACGGCGGCGACGTGGAAA
>JAYTBD010000285.1:0-1885 GCA_043737155.1 Fimbriiglobus sp.
CAGCAACATTCGCCGGATGATTGATCAGGGCAAATTGCCGCCGAACGACGCCGTTTTCCTCGCGGAGATGATCAACTACTTCCCCTATTCCTACCCCGCCCCGGTCGGCGATGAACCGGTCGCGTTCGGTCTCGATATCGCCGCGTGCCCGTGGAATCCGAAGCACCACCTCGCCCGCATCGGCTTGAAAGCCAAGAGCATCGACCCGTCCAATATGCCGGCGCGGAACCTCGTGTTCCTCGTCGATGTCTCCGGTTCGATGGACGGCCCGACCCGGATCGGACTCGTCCAGAAATCGCTCCATTTGCTCATCAACGAACTCACGCACAAAGACACCGTCAGCATCGTCACCTACGCCGGCGACACCTCGGTGAAGTTGCCGCCGACGCGCGGGGACATGAAAGTGCGCATCCGCGCCGTCGTCGATGGCCTCAGCGCCCGCGGCAGCACCAACGGCGGCAGCGGCATCCGACTCGCTTACGACCAAGCCCGCGCGAACTTCTTGGAACGAGGCGCCAACCGCGTCATCCTCTGCACCGACGGCGACTTCAACGTCGGCATCACGAGCGAGGGCGAACTCGTCCGGCTCATCGAAGAGCAGCGCAAGAGCAACGTCTTCCTCACCGTTCTCGGCTACGGCATGGGCAACTTGAAGAACCAAACTCTCGAGAAACTCGCGAACCACGGCAACGGTCACTACGCCTACATCGATAGCGAAGCCGAGGCGCACAAGGTTTTCGTCGAACAGGGCGGTGCCCTCGTCGCCGTGGCGAAAGACGTGAAATTGCAAGTCCACTTCAACCCGACCAAGGTGAACGCGTACCGGCTCATCGGATACGAGAACCGTTTGCTGAAGACCGAAGACTTCAAGAACGACGCCAAGGACGCGGGCGATCTCGGCGGTGGTCACACCGTGACGGCCTTATACGAGATCGTCCCGATTGGCGTCGAAGTCGATCTGCCGAAGGCCGATAAGCCCGTGTACACTGAGACGACGAAGCCGAAGAAAGGAGAAGCGTCGACCGATTGGTTGACGGTGAAGATGCGCTACAAGCACCCGATGGCGGACACGAGTTTGGAACTGGTCAAGCCACTGGCCGGCGACGCCTTGGGCAAGCCGGTGAACGACGACTTCCGCTTCGCCGCGAGCGTCGCCGAGTTCGGGCTGATCCTGCGGGATTCGCCGTACAAGGGCGGAGCCGAGTACGGCCGCGTGATCCGCGAGTCGGAAGCGGCGCGCGGCGCGGACGCCGCCGGCCACCGCGCGGAATTCACGAAGCTGGTCAAGCAGGCGAAGAAATTGACGCCCGCGATCAAGGGCGGCGAAGCGAAGGATTGAAATAGCCGGTCTATTTGGAAATCTTCCACTCGGCCGGCTCCCCCTTCTGCAGCAGCGGCAGCAGGCGCTGAAACGATTCGCCGGGGAGAGCTTGGCGTTCCCGCGTCAACCGCCAGCGGCCGTAGCCCACGACGACGGTGTGCGGCCCCGGCCATCCGACGACCGGTTTCTTTTCGGACTCCGACACACCGCTAGCGACCAACTTGGCGAGCAACGCGACCGCGTCCTTCACGGGGATGTCCCACTCCTCTCGGACGGGCTTCCCGGGCGCGCGACCGATATCCGAGCGGGTGTGGTGCGAGTATGCGACCTTCCCGTTGGCGGCCACCGAGATCCAGATCACTTCGCCGTATGACCGCTCGAAGCTGGTCGAGAACGAATCGATCCGCCGACCGTCCGGAAGCGCGGGTCGCGCTTCCGCGACCTTCCACTCTCCGGGATCGGCTTTCTGAAGCACCGGCAGCAAGCGCCGAAACGCGTTCTCGGGGATCTTCTTGGGACGAATCTGCAAATGCCACGCGCCGAATGTGGCGCTCACGTAGTGGT
>JAYTBD010000286.1:0-1884 GCA_043737155.1 Fimbriiglobus sp.
CTGGATGGAATGAATCGCTTTCGAGGATCAATGTCATGTCCCTCGTTGTGACGCAGACGCACGGCCAAATCGAAATCCCCGTTTGGGTCAACGACCTCGCATCGTTCCGCAAATGGGTGCATTCCGGCGTGCTGCCCGACAAGTTGCCGGTTCACTTCATCAACGGCCAAGTCTGGGTGGACTTCAGCATGGAGGAATTGAACAGCCACAACCGCGTGAAGACCGCCCTGGGTATCACGCTGGCCCGACTGATCGAAGAAGGGGATTTTGGCGTGTATATCAGCGATGGGATGCGCTACACGTCCGAAGACGGCGATTTTAGCACCGAGATGGACGCGGCGTACGTATCCCACGCCACACTCGCGGCCGAACGCGTTTGGTTCGAAGCGGGGAAGCGCGGCAAGGCGACCGAGATGGTCGGTACGCCCGACTTGGTGATCGAGATCATCAGCCGCACTTCGGTCCAAAAAGACGCCGAATGGCTCTTCTCGCACTACTGGTACGCCGGCGTCCCCGAGTATTGGTTTATCGACGCCCGCGGCACGGAGATCGAATTCGAGATCTTCAAGCGTATGGCGAAGGGCTATACCGCCGTCCGAAAAACGGACGGGTGGGCTAAGTCGGTCGCATTGGGCAAAGAGTTCCGGCTGACTCGGAAAGACCCTCGGAAGGCGATTGTCACATATCAGCTCGAAAGCCGCTGACACCGGCGTGTCAGCGGCCGCGCCGCTCACTTCTTCTTCACCCGTTCCAGTTCGATCAGCATCCCGTCGATGCCCTTCTCCGTTTTGAACTCCGTCGGCAGCAACTTGCCACCCTTCAAGGAGCAGATGCGAAGCGTGTCGCCTTTCAGTTCGTAGATGCTGGTCTCGGTGATCTTGCCGTTGGCTTCATCGAGCAGGGTTGTCGTCATTTGTTTCGGCGACTTCGTGAGATCGAGGGTGAACGGAGTTTTCTTCTGAAACTCATCCGGGCCGTTGAAGGTTGTGCCGACGAACTCCCAGCGCATCGGCTCGATTTCCTCGGCGGGGGCAACGCCCCGTTCGTTGACGATCCGAGTGACCCGCCACGTTCCTTGGAGCTTCTTCAGGTCGGCCGCTTCCGGCGTCTCTTTCTCCGCAGGTTTGGGAATGCGCTCGAGTTCGATCAACCCCATTTCGACGCCCTTCTCCACTTTGAACTCGGTCGGGAACGCCTTGCGTTCCTCGCCGAAGCAAATCCGGAGCTTGTCGTCTTTCACCTCATAGATGCCTTCGATCTTCCGGCCCGGCTCATCTTTCGGCCCGGTCAGCGCGGTCTGAGTGATTCGTTTCGGCGATTTAGTCACGTCGAGAGCGATGCTCGACTTGTCCTTTTGCTTCATATCCGGGTCATTGATGGCGGTAACCGTCGAACCGACGATCTCCCAGCGCATCGGTTCGATCACCTTGGCCGGTGCGACGCCGCGGTTGGTCTCAATCTTCGTCACCCGCCACACGCCTTGCAGCTTTTTCAATTCGACCGCTTCCGGCGTCTCTTTCTCAGGCGCTTTCGCGACGGGTTTGTCCTTCGCCCCCGGCTTCGGTTCATCGGGCGCCGAGCCGGCCGTGAGCACCATTATCCCGAGGCCGCCGGGCAGGAGCAGGGTCGCCAGCACGCCGGCGCCGATCCATTTCGCGTTCGTGTTCGCCATCGCCGTCAACACCTCGCGTGAGAGTTCGGTCAGAAGTGTCGGCACCGCCGACGGGGTCGTCGCCATCGTCGCGGCCGCTCGCACCGTCGTCGCGGAGACGCCGGCACCCGCCAAAACCGCCGGCAGCGCCAAGCCCCGGTGGGTCAGGCGAATCCGCAGGCGATCCTTGGCGCGGGCCAACCGGCTGGCCACCGTGCCGACCGCCCAGCCGA
>JAYTBD010000287.1:0-4807 GCA_043737155.1 Fimbriiglobus sp.
TGCAAGTTGCGTTCCACCCGAGATGGAATCGTATGAGCCGTTCAGATTTGCCCCCGCCCGATCAATTCCCCTCTCCTGTGAGTCCGGCTCAGATCGCGAGCCTTTTGGATGTCGGCATCTCGACGGTGAAGCGTTGGGTCGACAGCGGACTCATCCCGGCCCGAGTGACGCCGGGGGGGCACCGCAAGCTACTTCTGGAAGATGTGTTGAGGTTGTCGAAGGCGGGAAGTCTCCCGGGAATCGCCCGCGCGGAAAAATCACCCCGGACGACCGACGATCTCCGAGCCGAGTTGGGGTCCGCCTTTCGGAACAACGATGTTGAATCGATCGGCGGCGTCATCCGCGAAGCCCTACCGATCGGATTGCTGGCCGACGCCGTGATCGCACCCGCCATGCGACGCCTCGGCTCCGATTGGGCTGTGGGCCGGGCGACCGTCGCGCGGGAACACCGCGCCACCCAAGCCGTCGTATCCGCCGTTTACGAATTGAACGAGCGCATCGGGACGACCGAAGGGAAAGACCGACCGGTCGCGGTCGGCTGCGCACCCGAGCACGACCACTATATCTTGCCGACGCTGTTGGCCGGAATGACCCTCGTCGAAGCGGGTTGGAACGCGGTCAACGTCGGCCCGAATACCCCGTTCTCGGCACTGCTCACGGCCGCGGACGAGTTGAAACCGCGACTGGTGTGGTTGTCCGTGAGCCACCTCGCCGACCCGGAACGATTCGTCGCCGAGTACCGGGATTTCTACCGGATCGCCGAAGCGCGGGGCATCGCGGTTGCGCTCGGGGGGCAGGCGTTGGACCCCGGCTTGCGCAGCCGATTGGTGTATACCACCTTCGGGGATGGCCTGGTGCACTTGGCCGCGTTCGCCGAACTGCTGCATCCTCGGAAACGGACACCCAAACGCGGCCGACCGGCGGGGAGTGGGAAGAAGCCGGGTTAAGCTTTCGAGCTCCGCCGGAAGCGGCGGATCAATTCGTCAGCGATCGTGCCGGCCAACAGCGCCGATCCCATTACCCAGAGTTGGGCCGAATCGGGGATTTGATCGAACGACATCCAGTTGAAAATGATCGGCTGCACCATCGCCCCGAGGATCAGTCCGATGGCGGTGCACTCGCCCCCTTTCAGGCTCACGCCGCCGAGCACGGCCGCGGTGATCGCGTAGAGTTCGTAACTGTTCCCCGCATTGGACGGATTGGCCGAACCGCCCCACAATAAAAGTAGCGCGCCCGCGAAAGCCGCGAGGGTGGAGCAGAGTACGAAGACGGCGAGGCGTTGGCGTTCGACCCCGATTCCGGCGTAGCGCGCGGCTTGGTCGTTGTAGCCGATGGCGAACCAATAGCGGCCGTACGCGGACTTGTGCAACACCACCGCGATAATGGCGGCAAGGAGGAGCATCACGGCGAGCGTCGCCGGAAATTCCACCGCGCCATTCGCCGCTTTGCCGACGAGTAGGGCCCGCATCGAATCGAGCGCGTCGACGAACTCGGGGTGGTTCGACTTGGCCTGCTGCAGTCCGGTGTTGCTCGAGTTGATGGCGCGCGCAAAGCCGCGGAAGATGAACATCCCGCACAGAGTCACCAAGAACGACTGCAGCCGCAATTGCGTGACGAGCAGGCCGTTGGTGACGCCGATGGCGATGCCGAGCAGTAACACGGACCCCAGTGCCACGAGCGGGTGCGTGCCCATTTCCATGAGGGTCCCGAATAGCACGGCCGCGAGACCGACGACCGAGCCGACCGAGAGGTCGATACCGCCGGTGAGGATCAGGAGCGCGGCGCCGATGGTGATGATGCCGAGGGAGCCTTGCTCGCTGAGGATGGCGAAGATATTCGATTTGTCGAGCGGGGTTTTCTCCCCTTCGATGAAGTGGATGATTGCCAGCCGGCCGATGATCGATCCGAGCAGCACGAGGACGCCGACGAGGCGGAGCATGTTGCGCCACGAGAGTTCGAAGGTGAATGCGAGCAGCGTCAGCGAGACGACGAGCGACGCCGACCAGATTTGGTAGCGGTTGGCGACACTCGTTGTCGGCCACGGGAGATCGAGGGCGACCCACAATGCGAACACCGCGGCGAAGCTGCCGGCGAACAAGGCCCCGAGTTTCGTCGTCCCGTTCATTCCCCGCCTCCGGTGGCCAAGTTCATCACGGCTTGTTCGGTCATCTCGGCGCGGCTCAACTCCCCCGCGATGCGTCCGTCGTGCATGACCACCGCGCGGTCCGAGACGCCGAGGAGTTCTTCCATATCCGACGTGATCATCCAGATGGCGACGCCGCGTCCGGCGAGTTCGTCGATGAGCGTGTAGATTTCGGTTTTGGCACCGACGTCGACGCCGCGCGTCGGCTCGTCGAGGATGAGCACCTTCGGCCCGCGCGCCAGCCATTTGCCGAACACGACCTTCTGTTGATTCCCGCCCGAGAGCAGCCCGACCGCCTGCGCCGCGCCCGGTGTTTTGATGCGGAGCTGCGCGATCGAATCGTCGTGGAGCTTGCGTTCGGCGCGTTCGTCGATCAGGCCGCGCCCGGTGATGCGATCCAAGTTCGGCAACGAGAGATTCGCCCCGACGGCCGCTTCGAGGACTAGGCCGTGCTTGCGGCGATCTTCGGGCACCAGCAAAATCCCGGCGCGGATGGCGTCGGCCGGCTTGCGCAATCGGACGGGTGCGCCGTTCAAGACAATGCGTCCCACCGTGATCGAACGCAGACCGAAGACGGCTTCCGACAACTCGGTGCGACCGGCGCCGACGAGACCGGCCATGCCGAGGACTTCGCCGGCGCGCACGCGCACCGACGCGGAATGAGTAGGTCCGCCGCGATAGCGGAGTCCATCGAGTTCGAGCACGGTCGCGCCCGCTTCGCGGCGGTGATTGCGCGGGAAGAATTGCTTGAGATCGCGGCCGACCATCATGCGTACGAGGTTGCCATGGGTCAAGTCCGCCTTGGCCAGTTCCCCGGCGTTGCGACCGTCGCGCAGGACGACGGCGCGGTCGGCGCAGCGGCGGATCTCGGCGAGCCGGTGCGAGATGTAGACGATGCTCACGCCGCTCGCTTTGAGCCCCGCGATGACTTCGTACAAGCGGTCCGTTTCCGTCTGCGTGAGGCTCGACGTCGGCTCGTCCATGATGAGCAACTTCGCGTCCAGCCCGATGGCGCGGGCGATTTCGACGAGCTGCTTTTGACCCGGCGGCAGTTCGCCGACAGGCCGCGATAGGAACGAGACCGGCAAGCCGACGCGTTCGAGGAGTGCGCCGCCCGAGCGCGATGCGGGGCGGTTGTCGATGAGTTTCAGCGGGCCGCCGAAGGTGGTTTCGCGGCCGAGGAAGAGATTGTCTTGGACCGACAGATTCTCGGCGAGGTTCAGCTCTTGGTGGATGAGGCTCACGCCCGATTTCATCGCGGCGAGCGGGCCGGAGAAGCGGACGGGTTGGCCGCGATAGACGATCTCGCCGCCGTCGGGTTGGTAAACCCCGGCGAGTATTTTCATCAGCGTCGATTTGCCCGCCCCGTTCTCGCCGACGAGCGCTAGCACTTCGCCCGCGCGCACCGACACCGACACGCGGTCCAAGGCGAGGACGCCGGGGAACTGCTTGCGGATGTCGCGGGCGATGAGGAGGGGTTCGTCCGGCATGGGCTCGCTACTTGCCCAGCGATTCCCGGATCTTCTTGGAGTACTCGGTCGCCTTGTAGACGGGCACCGTTACACCGTCGATCTTCGCGCCGTCTTTCGTGACCAATCGGTGCTCGGTCGCCTTCTGGGGCAGGTCTTCGCGCTTGCCATTCTTGGCGAGGTGCGCGAGCCACTTCACGGATTCGTAGCCGTAGTTCCACGGGTCCTGCACGACCGTGGCTTCGATCTCGCCTTTATCGATGCCGTCGAGCGTATCGAAGTCCTCGTCGAAGCCGACGATCTTGACCTTGCCGACGAGCTTCTTCCCGCGCGCCGCGGTGAGGATCGCTTTCGGGTTGTAGGCGTACAAGCCGACCATCGCGACGTCCGCCGTGTTCTTCAATTGCTCGAGCGCGGCTTCGGCGTTCGACAGCGCCTTAGCTTCTTCGGCGGCGTCGGTGATCGGCTCTTTGCGGTACAGGGTGTAGTCGCCGTACTTGTCGCGGAACTCGCCTTTGCGGATGGCGGCGCGGTTGTCGCTCCCGGCGAGTTCGTCGAGCACGCCCGCCACGCGGTCCTTGGAGTTCGCCGAGGTCGTCGTTCCGATGAACAAGGCGACCGTCCCACCCTTCGGCAAGGCGCGCTTGACGGCACGGCCGACCTCCTTGCCCGCGAGATAGTTGTCCACACCCACATAGCAAAGGCGACCCGACCTCTCGGCGTCGTTGTCCATGGTGACCAAATTCACTTGCCCGGCGATGCGCGATAAGTCGGGCGTCTGTTCGTCGGGTGCAATCACGCTCACGGCCAAGCCTTTGATCCCCTGTTTGAGGAGTGCTTCGACGATCTCCATTTGGTCGATCACGGTCTGCGTTTTGGGCTGCCGGAAGATGAGTTCGACGTCGTTTTCTTTCGCGGACTGCTTTGCGCCCGCTTCGGCGATGATCCAGAAATCGGCGGTGCAATTGGTGACGATGGCGACCTTGGGCTTGCCGCCGCCCGACTTGCCCGTGCACGCCGGCAACGCCGCTAGCAAACACGCAAAAGCCACGGGGGCGAACACTCGCAACAGACGGGACATTGTGGACCTGCTTGGGAAAGAGGGGAGAGAATCGATTTTCTAAAGTTGCTTTACAAAGTAGGTAGCGGGCAGTTCGGAAGCAAGCTACGACTTCCGAAGTCCGGCTTCGACTTC
>JAYTBD010000288.1:0-4802 GCA_043737155.1 Fimbriiglobus sp.
TACTCGCCTCGGTGAACAAGCAGCAGTCGTCGCTCGCGGAGTCGCTCGAAGCCCGCAAGATGAGCGACCAGCAGAAGAAAGCCGCGGAACTGCTGTTGAACGGCGCGGTCGCCAAAGCGTTCGACTTGAACGCCGAGACGCCCGCCGACCGGGATCGCTACGGTCGGCACCTGTTCGGCCAGTCTTTGCTGCTCGCGCGTCGACTCGTGCAAGCCGGCGTGCCGATGATCCAAGCGAACATGGGCCGAGTACAAAACTGGGATTCGCACAGCGGCAACTTCGACCGCCTGAAGAAAGATCTTCTGCCGCCGCTCGACAAGGGTGTCTCCGCCCTAATCGACGATTTGGCTACGATGGGTTTACTCGACGATACGATGGTCGTCGTTATGGGCGAGTTCGGCCGGACGCCGAAAGTGAACAAGGACAAAGGCGGCCGCGATCACTGGGCGAGGTGCTTCAGCGCGGCCTTCGCCGGCGGCGGCGTGCGCGGCGGGCAGATCATCGGCAAATCGGACAAGACCGCGTCCGATCCGACAACCGCGCCGATCGCGCTGGACGATGTCGGCGCCACGATCTACCACCGGCTCGGGGTGGATCACACGGCCGAAGTGAAGGATCGCACGAGCCGCCCCCTTCAGTTGAACCGGGGGACCGTGATTCAGAGTTTGTTCAACGGGGTGTGAGGCTCATACCGGCCACTGTCGAGAGTGAATTACTCACCGCACATTGCATCGATCCGGTCACCGACGTATCCACCCAATTCCGCTTCAAACTCGGGCGGCTCAAACTTTGGGAAACTTCGTTTTCAGCTCGAAAGTGCCGTCGGGAAGCGGCGTCTTTTCGTAGTCGCCGAACAAATTCGGGCTGTCTTGGACCAGCAAGTCGAGCATCGCATTCGCGAGTTTGCGGATTTCCGGCTCGGCGTGCACACTCCCGCGCTGTTCGAGGAAGTGACGCAAGGCCCGAGCGTTGGCCGTGACCGTGATTTTGGTTTCGGTGGCGTTCGGCAGTACACTCCGAGCCGCTTGGCGAGCCGTCTTACGGCGGGTGGTGCGGTCGGCGTCCGGCGGAAGCATCGCGGCTGTCGCGGCTTGAGGATCGGCGAGTTTGGCGTTCAATTTCTCGGCGAGTTGCACGTAAGCCGCGTGGACATGCGCGATTGCGTCCGCCCAGATGCCGTGGAGTTCCGGATCTTCCGCGATGATGTCGGGTTCGACGTACTCGGCCACCGATTCGTCCACATAGCGCTGGCTGAGCTGAGAATAAGCCCAACCGGCCCGGTGGCGGACGAGTTCGTGCGTCAGGCTCCGGCTGACCCCGGTGACGAGGAACGTCCAGACGGCGTGCTCGAACACGGAGCCGTGGCCCACTTCTTTGATGTGCGTGAGGTAGGCGTGATTCCCCCCCGGCCGCGGCTTGGCGAAGCTCATGTAGCAAACGCGCCCGGCCGATTCTGTGACCACCTCCGAGGCGACGGAACTATCGCTGCTCCAGGCGACTCCGTGGTCGGCGAGAAATCGGTCGAGTTCGCCGGAGACGAGGGTTTGCTTGCTGAGCAAATAGATGGTCGGATCGCGGAGGACTTTGATCGAAAGGGGCGAAGGACTCGACATGCGCGGGCAACCTCGGGCGACGATGCGGAAGCAGTGTCGGTTTTATGGAGTATCGGTGTGGCCGTCCGCACATGCTTCCTGCACAATTGGAGCGACCCGGCTCCGGAGCGAAGTTCGCGCGGCTGTTCCGGCTTTGCCGGTTCGGAATTTGGGAAAGCTGCGGTATAGTTACAGTGTGAGAATTTCGAGTATAGTCCCCCGATACCTCCTGTCCACTCTCGTGGCTTGGTTTGCCGTTTCTTCCGCATTCGGACAACCGACGGCGGAACCGACCAAAGCCACGGCGATCAAGTTGCCCGATGGGACAGTTGTTTTCTGGACGAAGAATCCGGACGAGGCGAACCCCGCCGTCGACGGGGTGGTACTGTCGACGCAAGATTACAAAACTCTGGTGGATCAAGCCGAGCAAGCGCGTAAAGCGAAATCGCAGACGCCGAGCTCCTTGGCCATCCGCGGGAAGATCGAAACGCGCGGCGAGCGACTGGTCGCGGCGTTGACGCTGACCTACTCCTTCCGCACGACGCAGCCCCGGACGCTGTTGATACTCGGTTGCCAACGGGCGTTGCTCGTCGGTGCTAAAACCGGGCAGGCCAAGCTGCCGATTCTCAATCCGCCGGGCGACGACGGTTTGACCCTGCTCGTCGATAACCCCGGCGAGCAAACCCTGACCCTCGACGTCGAGGTGCCCGTGGTCTCGCGGGGGCCGAAGAATGAACTCGGATTCGAGATCGGTTTGCCGCGCGCCGCTATCACCACGCTGAAGCTCGATGCCGCCCCGGCGGCGGGGATAAAAGCGGTCGCCGTAGGCACGCGAATCCCCGAGGCCCCTGCTCTTCTGCCCGCGAAGCCGGACGAACTGAAGCGATTCGCGAGTCCCGTTGATCAACTGATCGCGAAGCCGGTGCCCTTGGGCGCCACCGATGTGCTGGAACTGACTTGGGAGCCGATTTCCCCCGCGCTCGCACCCGCTGCCGCGTTGCCCACGGTCGAGAGCGCCACGGTGGTGCGGGTCGAAGACGGGCAGATCGAAACCGTCGCGAAGTTGCGTTTGCGGGGGAACCTGAAAGAGTGGCCTCTGCAACTCCCCGTCGGAGCGGACGTGACCGTCGAGCGGATCGCAATTGCCAGTGGCGGACCGATACCCTCGCCCGAACCGATGCCGCCGACGGTCGTGCGACCCAACGATCCGAATAAATCCGTGTGGGTCATCCGGACTCCGGGCGATTCCCCCGCAGTGGAATGGTTGGTCACCGCGACCGTTCGAACGCAGCGGCCGAAGCCGAACGAACCCAAATTCCGGGGTCCGTATCCGGTCGGACCGTTTCAATTGCTGGCCAATGCGAAACAATTGGGGCGGTTCGACGTGTACGCGGGACCGTCGGTCCGGTTGAGTTTCAGACCGTCCCCCGAGTTCCGCCGGCAGGATCTCCCGGCCGCGGCCCCGGAAGATCACATCGCGCATTTCACGTACGGCGGTCTTCCGACGGTGTCCCCCACCGCGAGAGCCGGGGCTTGGGTCGAACTCGACGCCAGGGTCGCGCCGACGGCGATCCGCTCGAAAGCGACGCACAAATTGAGACTGACAGCGGGCGGCTGGCGTCTCGAGTCGAGCGTCCGGATCACCCCGCCACCGCGCGGGGAACTCGAACAGATCGCGGTGGAAATCCCCGCGGAATGGACGACGTTGGAAGGGGCACCGGAAGAGTTGGTCGAGAGCGTCCAAATTCTGAAAGAGGGCTCGCCGCGGCTCGTGGCGATCCGCTTCCACACGCCTCAGAAGTCGGCCTTCACGCTGAAATTGCTATCGATGCGGCCGCTGCCCGCCCCGGTGCCGGGGGCTTCGGACGACCGGGAGGCCAAGCTGACGTTGACGCTGCCGCGCTTTTCCCAAGCCGATGAGCGCGAGGCCGGTCTGACCGCGTCCGTACCGGACGGGTATGAAGTGCGCGGGTCCGTCTCCCTCTGGGAAGGAGGGCAACCGTCCCCGGCGAGCGATCCGCTCATTGCGGCCGGGCCGGCGAACAATCGGCCGGGGGCGATCGGCACCGTCGAGGGCACATTCGACCACGCCATCGCGCGGGTCGAGTTGCATTGGCAACCGTACCGCCCCGTCTTGATCTGCGACAACCGGGTCGACGTGACCCTGCAACCGCGGCAATTGCTCGTGCAACAAGCGATGAAGTTCAAGCCGAGCCAAGACGACCGCCGGCCGATCCGGCTCCGCGGCCCGGAGGGGTTAGTCGGCTTGCAATCCGTACCCGCACTCGACCCGGTCGGTCCCGGTGTTTGGGAGTTCCGCTCGAATGCGGAGCCGGGCAAAGAGTTCAACCTCAGCGTCGCGTTCGGTCTCCGGTTGGCCGCGACCGCGCCATCGACCGTGAGCTTGCTATGGCCCGAGGCCGCGACGCGCACCGAATCGATCCTCCGCGTGTGGGGCGGTGCGACCGGGCGCAGGATCGATAAGCTCGAAGGCGACTGGCGCGAACTTCCCAACGAGGGGCTCCCCGATCGCGATATGTTGCCGCTGCTCACTCTGGCGGCCTCGAAACCCGCGGCGGCATTGGGCTTCGAATTGAGCGACCCCGGCGAATCGGGCTTGCCGACGGTTTGGATCGAACGGGCCTTCGCGGGCGCCACTCTCGGCGAAACCCACGTCGTCCTCCACGAAAAGCTTTTGCTCAAAAAGTGGCTCGGCTCGAGCATGATGGTGGAACTGCCCCGGCTCGAACACCTCGAACTGTGGGTCGATGGCAAACCCGTCGAAGCGGTTCCCAAATCGACGATGGACGACGGATCGGACTCTTCGCTGCTCACGGTGCCGCTTCCGGAATACAAGTCGTTGAAAGTAATTGCCGTCGAGCTCCGCTATCGTTACGCGAGCGCCCGCAATCGCCAACGGGAACGGCAGTGCGTACCCCCGAGGATTCGCGGGGCGGTCTACCGCACGGCGTTGCGCTGGTGGATCGCGACGGAGGCCGAGTCGGTGGCGTTCATCCCCTCTGGGCACTGGGATCCGGAATACCGCTGGGCTTGGCGCGGATTCGGATTTGCACCGACCGCCCGCGAGACGCCGCAGGAGTTGGACGCATGGCTGATCGGTGGTCTCGAAACCGAGGCGGATGAATCCGCGTGGCGCGGGGCGGGCGGAAGCGACGCAATTTCAGGTCGACAGACCGAACCGAAGCCTAT
>JAYTBD010000289.1:0-1880 GCA_043737155.1 Fimbriiglobus sp.
CGAGTACCCAAATCGAGTTCCCAAAGTCTCGCCCTGAAACGAAATGATTCCGCCTGATACGGAATTCGAGCTTTTAGAGGCATTCCGTATCAAAGCCGATCCTCAGAGCCAGTTTTTTTGTCCGAGCGCGTAGATCTCGTGGTTCGGTCATAGGCATTGCTCCGGATTCTGAATTCTGCATTCTAGATTTTGTATTTCTTCCGTTTGCGATAGAGCGTGCTAGCGTCGATCCCGAGCGTTCGCGCGGCATCCTCCAACGACGGACTGGACGCCAGCACGCGCCGGATATGTTCGACTTCCACCGCGTCGATCGGCACGCCTTCGCCGACCGCGACCCGCGCCGGCGGCGGCGCGGTCAGCGACAGCGGTAGATCCATCACGTCGATTTCCGCACCCGCGCACAAGAGGACGCCGCGCTCGATGACGTTCCGCAGTTCCCGCACGCTCCCCGGCCAGCGGTGCCGCGCCAGCGCTTCGGTCGCCGCCGGCGTGAACCCCACCACCCGCTTGCCCGTCCGACTCGCGAACTGACCGAGCAGGTGTGTGGTCAGCGGAAGTAGGTCTGCGCGACGGTCCCGCAACGGCGGCACCGTCACTTCGATGACATTGAGTCGATAGAGTAGATCCTCGCGGAAGCGACCCGAGGCGACTTCCGATTCCAAGTCGCGGTTGGTCGCGGCGACGATGCGCACATCCGCGGTCCGCTCTTTGGCCTCCCCGACGCGCTCGTAAGTTCGATCTTGCACCAAGCGCAAAAGCTTGGGTTGCAACGGCAGTGGCAGATCCCCGACCTCGTCGAGGAACAAGGTGCCCCCGTCGGCCGAGGTCACCCGGCCCTCGGTCGTGCGGTCGGCGCCGGTGAACGCTCCCTTCGAATGGCCGAAGAGTTCGCTCTCCAATAATCCGGCGGAGAGGCTGGGGCAGTGGACGGTGGCGAACGGCTTCGACGCCCGCCGACTGCGGGCGTGGATCGCTCGGGCCAAGACTCCTTTGCCGGTGCCGCTCTCGCCGCGGAGCAACACGGTGGCATCGCTGCCGGCGACCGCGAAGGCCGTCTGCAAGGCGTGCTGCATCGCCGGCTCCGCGCTGGAGAGCACCCCCGCTTCATCGCTGTCGGCGCCCGCCCGACCGCACCAGCGGTCGATCAATTCCGCGAGCTGCTTCGGGGTGAACGGCTTGGCCAAATAGTCGAGCGCCCCGCGCCGCATCGCCTCGACGGCCGTATCCACGGCGGCATAGGCGGTGATGACCACGATGCCCAAACCGGCCGCCGCTTTCAGAAGATGACCCAGCACATCCAAGCCCGATTCGCGGCCGAGGCGAAGGTCGAGCAGCACGAGATCGGGCCGACCTTGCGCGACCCGGTGCAATGCTTCGGTGGAAGTACCCGCCTCCGAGACGCGGTGGCCCATGCTTTCCAGCGCCGTCCGAATGGTCCGCCGGAGGGAGATCTCGTCGTCGACGACCAAGATGTTCATGGAGGCTCCTCGCGGCCGGATCCACTCGTGCGAATTGCACGACGTCCGATGCATTCCGCACGATTGTTTGACTTCGCACCCTGTCCCCGCCTCACCCATCGCCCACAATTTTAAGGGGATAAGGTCATTCGTCGCTTGGCATCTGCCTTGCAATGTATGCACGTCGCAGTCCAATTCGATTCGGAGGGTACGACCGTGGATCTCGCTGTTTGGATTCCCCTGACGTTCGCCCTCGGCTTACTGACCATGATTTTACTGATGGCCTTCATCGAAGCTTGCGACCGCGTCTGAGGAGCTTCCCGTGATTTGGCTGACCGTACTCGTGACGCTGTTCCTGTTTGCCTACCTGCTCGTGGCGCTGCTGCGCCCCGAACGGTTCTAGGGAAATGCAGAACGCAGAAT
>JAYTBD010000290.1:0-1879 GCA_043737155.1 Fimbriiglobus sp.
TCGACCCGGTTCGAGTAGATGGAGAAGCCCCACGACAGCAGCGCGAACGCGGCGACGGTATTCAGGAGCACGAACAATTTACCGAAGAACGTCATCGCGGAACTCCCCTGTCACTTCTTCGGCAATTGCTTCTCGGCGGCGACGACCTGATCTTCGAGGTCGAAGTTCGTCCGCAGCATCGCCCCGACTCGGTTTTGCAGGGCGAACAGTTCTTTCTCGACCGCGTCTTGGCCGGTCACGAGGGCGGTCACGGTCGCTTCGGTCGCTTCGGCGTCGGTCTTCGAGGAATCGCGCTGGGTCTTCCGCTGGGCGAGCAGTTGCTTCGCCTTGGCGGCTTGCTGCTCGAGGGCGACGCGAATTTCGATCTGGCGCACGAGCAAGCGGTCGAGGTCGCGGGCCTGCTCTTTGGCGCGGTCGTAGCTCTCGAAAAACTTGATGGTCTGATAGTCGCGCAGACGGTCGAGACGCGTCGGGTAGTCGGGTTGGCGCTCGATGCGGTCTTGAACCCCGGCGAGGTAGTCGTTCATGCCGACGGTGAGGGCGACCCGCTTTTGCCACGCTTCGGAGGAATCGAGCGACTGCATGAGGATCGTGCCGCGGCGCTTGCGGTCGTTGTCGTCGTGGGCCGTCAGCCCCGTGGTCAGGATCGTCTTTTGGAGTTCGTTGCCCGCGGCGGTGACCTTTTCGACGGCCAGTTGCGTCTTGCCTTTGACCTCGGCGACGGTGCCGCCTTTGGGGTCGCCGACGAATTCGAAGAACTTGGCCTGCACCGCCGGGTCGATCTCGCGCTTCTTACCGGTGAGTACTTCGTCCATTTCGGCCCGGTAAGCGGTCGCCGCGGCCTTCTGGTCCTCGGCCACCTGCTTGGCTTCGACTTCCGCATCCTGCATCGCTTTCTTAGCGGTGTCGATTTTGACGATGTCTTCGCCGTACTTGCCCGAGTTGGCTTTGCTGATCGCGGCGTCGAACTTGGCGTCGAAGACTTCCTTGGCCCGCTTCGCGTTGGCCGCGACTTCTTCGGGCTTGAGCGCCTTCAACCGACCGACGGGCCAGATCAATTCCCCCGCCAAAGACTTGTACGCCAGGCGCTCGTCGAACGAATCGGCGAGCAGGACGAGCGGACCGGGGAAAAAACGGAGGCCTTTATAGCTGCCGACGAGGAACGCGAGCTTCTCCGCGTCGGAACCCTTGGCGGTGTAAACGCCGTCGAACTTGGACTTCAATCGCGTCAACTCGGCGATCCGGGACGCGGGCGGGACGGAGTCGGCATACGCGGCGGACTCGGTCCCTTTGAAGTGGTCCTTGAGGAACTTGACCGTCACGGCGTCGACGGTGTGGCCGCCGCCCATGGAGACGGGCATCGGCACGGTGGAATCGTCGGCGGCGCCGGCGGAAACGGCCGTCCCTTCTTGGGGCAACCCTTGGTTGACCAAGTAATATCGGAGAGCGTTGGCGTTCTGCTCTTGGCGCTGGGCCCACGATTGCGACGCGAGGTACAGCACCGCCGCCCCGGCGAGCAGGTTGAAGAGCAAGAGGATATAACCCAGAAGCTTCATACCAGCGCTTCCTTCACTCGGGACCGTTCGAAGATGGGACGACTGACTGACGGTCCGGACTATCGGCTCCGCTCGATTTTGCCGGATGTCGACGGCCTTGACAAGCGATCCCGGCTGTTAAAGCGCGGAAGATCGGGGAGTTCGGTAGGCGCGACCGGAACTTCCCCCGACCCCGGACCGCGTTGCCCAACCGGCGCAATCCGTATTGCTCTCATCATACACCCGCAGGGTCGGGCAGAAGCGCGGAATTTAAGCGGGATTGCAAGACGGTGGAGCCAGCAATTTCGTGCGGGCTGCCGAGCCGGGTTGCGTGAGCGCCCGGA
>JAYTBD010000291.1:0-1879 GCA_043737155.1 Fimbriiglobus sp.
AAAGGCGGCGGCGAAGATCCGACCGACACGACGCCGAAATCGACCGGCGGTCGCGGCCCGCGCATCGGCATCATGCCCGGCAACTACGGCGAAATCGACGGCGGCGTCCTCGTCGCCGGGGTGACCGAAGGCGGTCCCGCCGAGAAAGCCGGCATCAAGGAAGACGACGTGATCGTGACCATCGCCGGGTTGCCGGTGAAGAACATCGAAACGTACATGGCCGCGATGTCCGGCCAGAAGGTCGGCGCCGAGGTAGAGGTGATTGTGCTCCGTAAGGATAAGAAGGTGGCGGTGAAAGTGGTGCCGATCAAGTAGGAGGTATGGACTGTAGACATCACGCTCCGCGTGATGCCGGCGGAAGGGAGTTTGAGGAGGCTCAATGTGACCCTTTTCCGCAACGGATCCGATTCGGCATCCCAAAGTGCCTTTCTGCCGGCATCACGCGGAGCGTGATGGCTACAGTCCGGAATTACTGAAGCACTACCCGGAACACCGTCCGTCCGTCGCGGCGGAACCATTCGATGGTCCCGCCGTGCGCATCGACCGCCTGCTTCGCCACCGTCAGCCCCAGCCCGATCCCCTGCTCTTTGCCGGTGACGAACGTCTCGAACAATCGCCCCGCGATCTCCGGCGGCGGTCCATTCCCCGAATCGATGACCTCCGCACTCCGACCCTCGCAGCGGACTTCCACAGTTCGACCCGGCCCGGCGGCGTCGAGGGCGTTGCCGATCAGGTTGACGAACAGATGCGCGAGCGAAACCGGATCGCCCTTCATCGGCACCGGTTCCCCGCGACTCCAGCGCAGGTCGATACCGAGGTGCTTCGCCTGCGGCAGATACAAACTCACCGCGCCGCTCAGCACTTCCATCAAGTCGAGTTCCTCCATCGTCGCGGTCGCGGGTTTGCCGAGGGCGAGGAACTGGCTCAGCATCATTTCGATGCGCGCGAGTTGGCGCAGGGCCACGCCGAGCGATTCGCGGTCCCCCGGCATCTCCTTCAAATGCAGTTGCACGGCGAGCTTGGCCCCCGCGGCGGCATTGCGGAGTTGATGCGCTAAGCCGCCGCTGAACTGACCGAGGACGCGCAAGCGCTCGGTCTGTTTCGATTCCATTTCGTACGATGCGAGCCGGTGGGCCATCGCGCGGATCGACTCGGCGAGATCGCCGAGTTCATCCTCGGCCACGCTCGGCGCCCCCGCGCGGAAGTCCCCGGCGGCGATGGCCCGCGTCTGCGCTTCCAAGCCGCGCACCCGCGACACGACCCGCGAGCCGAAGGCGAAGAGCATCAAGCCGGCGATGAAAAACGCGAGGCCCAAAAACAGCGGTGGTCGCACCGCTTCTCGTACCGCGGTGCGGCGCAGCGACTCCGGATAGCAGACGGCCAACTCATCGCCGGCGTTGGGGTGGTTCTCCGGCAATCGGACGCGGAGCAAGCGGTATTCTTCATCGCGGAATCGGAGTGGTTCGATCACTTCGACGCGCTCCGGGAAGGTGGCGATCTGCTCGCCGTCGCGCCGGGTCAGCACGAACTCCGCGCCCGACAGGCCCTTCATCTGTTCGAGCACGCGCGCCGTCAGCGGGAAGGTCCGCGATTCCGTCAGGGTGTTGGCCACGGCCCGGAGTTGCTCCGTGATGCGGATCTCTTCGCGCTCGGCCGCGAGCGCCGCCGCCCACCCGGTCGCCCCGGCATCGGCCACGAGCAGCACGAGTAGGGGGATCAGTAGGCGGTAGCGGAGGCTCAGGCGCACGGGCTTAGCTCACTGTTAGCCGGACGCGCAAGCTACGGTGGCGATCCGGGACACGCCGAGACCATGACACATCGAGGACCCGGTTCGTAGCCGTCGCTAGCGCGTCCGGCTAACGGTTCAAAACCCACTCGA
>JAYTBD010000292.1:0-1878 GCA_043737155.1 Fimbriiglobus sp.
CCGGCTCGATGAAGTGCGCAACGTCTTGCGAAAACCTTGTCCCGCACTTATAATTTCGATACCCGCCCTGCCGCATTTCCGAGTGGCCCATGCTCCGCCTACCGCTCTCGCTCGGAATCTTCTCACTGCTCCTGACCCCGCTCTCCGCGGCCGAAGTCCCATCGTATCTGAACGAAGTCGTACCGGTGCTGACCAAAGCCGGTTGCAACCAGGGCGCCTGCCACGGCAAAGGCCTCGGTCAGAACGGTTTCAAACTCTCGCTGCGCGGCTACGATCCCGATACGGACCACAAGGCGCTCGTGCGCGAATTCGCCGCCCGGCGGATCGATACGACCGAACCCGAGAAGAGCATCTTGATCACGAAGCCGTCGGGCCAATCCTCGCACGAAGGGGGCAAGCTCTTCGGTGTCGGCAGCCGGGAGTATGCGACGCTGCTGAATTGGATCCGAGCGGGCACCCCGGGTCCGAATTCGAAAGATGCGAAGATCACCAAGTTGGAAGTGAGCCCCGCCGACAAGGTGTTGAAGGTCGGCGAGAAACTGCAATTGACCGCGATCGCGACCTTCAGCGACGGCAAGACCGCCGATGTGACTTGGCTCACGAAGTTCGACAGCAACGACGCCAACGTGGCCACCGTCGATGCCAAGGGATCGGTGAAGGCCAAGCGCAACGGGGCGACCTCCATCCGCGCGGCGATGCTCACGGAAGTGTCGGTCGCCGTGTTGGCGGTGCCGTTCGAACGGGCCGTGGACGACGCCAAATTCGCGGCGGAGAACAACTTCATCGACGAACCGGTCTTCGCCAAGTTGAAAGCATTGCGCATCGAACCCGCGGGCCTGTCCGACGACGCCGAGTTTCTGCGCCGCGTCTACCTCGATGCGACGGGAACGCTGCCGACACCCGAAACGGTGCGCGCGTTCCTCGCGGACGCTTCGAACGACAAGCGCGCAAAAACCATCGACAAACTTCTCGAATCACCCGAGTTCATCGATTACTGGACGCTGTTCCTGTCGGACCTGTTGCAGAACCGCAAAGAGCGCGACCACGATGTCCGCGGCGTGAAGGGCGTGCGCCAATTTCACGCTTGGCTGCGCGAGCAAGTCGCGGCCAACCGGCACTGGGACGAACTGGCGCGCGACATCCTCACGGCCAAGGGGAACACCGCGACCGCCCCGCAGATCGGCTATTACATCGTGACGCTCGGCGAACACCGCGAGACGGAGAAATCCGAACTCGCCGAGAGCGTCGCCCAAGCGTTCCTCGGCACCCGCATCGGCTGCGCCCGCTGCCACAACCACCCGCTCGAACGCTACACTCAAGACGACTTCTACCACTTTAGCGCCTTCTTCACGCGGGTGAAACTCGAGCGCAAAGACTCGAAGCAAGGGGCCACGCAACTCGTGCTCAGCCACCACGATGCGAATCAGAACAAAAACCCGGTGACCGTGCGCCAACCGCGTACCAATCAGATGTTGAAGCCGCAGACGCTCGACCGCACCGCCGCGGAGTTGGCCCCGACCGACGATCCGCGCATCAAGCTCGCCGCGTGGATCACCGACCCCAAGAACGAATCGTTCAGCGGCTCGATGGTCAACCGGGTCTGGCGACATTTCTTGGGCGTCGGTCTGGTCGAACCGGTCGATGACATCCGCGCCACGAATCCGCCGAGCAACCCGGCGCTGTGGGCCGCGCTCAACAAGGATTTCGTGGCGAACAAGTTCGATTTGAAGGTGCTGATCCGTGCGATTTTGAACTCGCGGACGTATCAACTGGCGAGCGCCACGACGGCGAACAACGAGACCGATGCCCGCTTCCATTCGCACTACTACGCGCGCCGATTGCCGGCCGAGGTGCTGCTCGATTCGCTCGGCTCGGCGA
>JAYTBD010000293.1:0-1871 GCA_043737155.1 Fimbriiglobus sp.
CGCGAGCGACGGCGAGGTATAGGATGCTCGATACCCTACGCAAACTGACTCGTCCGAATCGTGGCCGTCGCTCGCGCGTCCGGCTAACGAAACGGAAATCACTTCGCTTTCAACTCATACCCCGCGGCCCACGTCCCATTTCGCACATACAACTTCCCGCGGTTCACCACCGGGTGATTCCACGTCTTGCCCGGGATCGCGTTCAGCTTGCCGAGTTCCACCGGCTCCTCGGGGGAGGCTTTCAACAGGTGGACTTTGCCATCGACGGCTTGGATCACGAGCAGCCCTTGTTCCCCGAGGAGCACGAGTTGCCCGTGGCCGAACTTGGTGCCGACGTCCCACTTGATAGAGCCATCTTTGAGATCGACGCAGACCAGCTTCTTGTCGTCGAAGCCGTAGAAGTGGCCGGCGTGGATCGCGCCGTCGTTGAAGTACGGCCTCAACTTCTCGCTCGACCAGACGACATCGACCTTCCACTCATACTCCCCTTTGGACACCTTCAACCGCCGGGTGCCCATTTCGGTGCCGATGCCGGTGCTGATGAGGAACTCGCCGTTGCCGAGAGGCGTCGGTTGCGTCGAGCGATTCATCCCTTTGATGAACCACTTGTACTCCCAGAGTGGCAGTCCCATCTTCGGATCGAACGATTCCAAGCCGTGATCGCTGAGCATGAGGATTTGTTCGACGCCGTCGATGGTAGTGCGCTGGGCCGAACTGTAGCCATGGGTGGCGTACCCGGATCCCCATCGGTACTTTCCGCTCGCGGTTTCAAACGCGGCCGTCCCGTTGCCGGGTGAACCGCCCGCGTACACGATCACGAATTCACCGATCACCAACGGCGATGAGGAGTACCCCCACTGCGGCGCGCTGCCGCCGGTGTCGGCTTTGATGTCGGTCTTCCAGATCGGTTTACCGTCCTCGGCGTTCAAGCAAACCAAGGTGCCGGTCGCCCCCATCGCATAGAGTTTGCCATCCGCGACGGTCGGCGTCGCGCGGGGGCCGGCGCCGGAGATCTCCTCTTTGAACTTGGCGGCCTCGAAGTGCTTCCAGATTTCGCCGCCGGTGGCCGCGTCATAGCAAACGACCGCTTCGTTGTCGCCGCGCTGTTCTTGGGTGAAGAGCCGGTCGCCGACGACGGCGAAGGTTCCCCAGCCGGGGCCGATCTTCTGCTTCCACAGGAGCTTCGGCGGATGCGTTTCCCAATCGGGATCGATCCGTGCACCCGTCCGCACGACTCCATCGCGGTACGGCCCGCGGAACTCGGCCCAGTCCAAACTTTCCTGCTTCGATTCCGACAGCGGCTTGGCGGGCACCATGATCGGGCGGTCCTTCAACTCCTCGGCGGCGCGATCTTCGGGCTTCGGGGTGAAGCGGAACGAAAATTCCGGCATCATCTCGGCGTCGGTGCCGTCCATGCGGAGCATCCCGAAGCCGAACCACGCGGCCGCGATCCAAGCGACCGTGCCGTATTGCCGCACGGTGCGCGACAGCGGAAAACTCACCGCGAGCCACAGCACCCAGAAGCAGAGCACCACCGGTACACCGAAGACGATAGGGGACATCGGCGCCCGTTGATCGAGCACTTCGAGCGCCGACAACACGACGACCGGGAGTAGGAATGCCGCGAGTACGCCCCATTTGATGGGGCCGCGCGTGCGCGAGAATGCGACCCACCAGACGATGGTCAGCACGACCCCGAGCACCGGGGCGGTCACGAACGACATGAAGTGGAACATCGTCCGCGGGACGATGATCGCCGGGACGATCATCAGGAATGCGACGAGCGCGACGATAGCGATCCCCGGCCAGACGCGGACGTTCCAACGGTCGGGTGCGGTGTCGATGGACATGACGAACTCCTGTTAGCCGGA
>JAYTBD010000294.1:0-1871 GCA_043737155.1 Fimbriiglobus sp.
GCGATTTGGTAACCGCCCCACGAGTGCCCTTGGATCCCGATGGCCTTCTCGTCGACGTAGCCCTTGTCCGCGACGGCTTGGATCGCCGAGAGGACGCACTTCAGCGCGCTCTGGCCGGGGTAACCGACCTTGTACGCGATGTCCGGCATGAGCACGAGGTACCCGTTGCTGGCGTAGTACGTCGGGTTGATGCTCGTCCCCGCGGCGGGCAGTTTGAACGCGTGATAAGTGTCGCTGAGGCGCTCGTAGATGTAGACCATCATCGGGTACTTCTTCGCCGGGTCGAAGTTCTCCGGCTTGATGAGGATGCCGTTGAGGGCGACGCCGTCCAAGCTCTTGTAAGAGATGATTTCCGACTTGCCCCAGTTGAATTCTTTCACGCGCGGATTGATGTCCGTGACGCGCTTCATGTCGCCGAAGTTCGCGTCGGCCGTGCAGTAGTCCGGGTAACTGCCGAAGGTGCTCACGGTGAAGATCATCGCGTCCGCGGACTTGGCTTTCGTCGGGGCACCGTAGCGGCGGGCGCCCATCACCAGCATTTTCGGCGCTTGCCCCGGCGTCAGCCGGTAGAAGCCGGTGTCGCGCGTTTGCAAGTTCTCCGCGCTCAGCAGCCACGGTTTGGTGGTGTCCAGACCGTAGCTCTTCTCGCCCGGTTTATCCTCGGGTTTCTCCACGCGGGACAATCGGAAGCGCTGGCCGAGCGAGCGGCCGACTCGGGTCACATTCGTCGCATCGCTCCCGTCCGCGGCGAGCTTCCAAATGTCGAAGCGGTCGTAGACGAACAGCGATTGATCGTCGCTGCTCCAGCCGAGCGAACCGTACGGCGGGACCGTCGCGGGGTGGTCGTCGTCTTCGTTGTGGAACTTCTCTTTCAGCTTGCCGGTGAGGTTCGTCTTTTTCCCGTCGGAGATGCTTACGCTGAACCAATCTTTGCCGTCGAACCCGGCGAGGTACTTGTTGTGCGGGGAAGGGGACATGCCGAACTCGGCGCGGGCGAGCGGCTTCGATTCGCCGGTGCGGATATTCACGAGCGAGTAATCGCCGACGACGGGGAAGGCCCACGTCTGGCCGCGCACCGCCTTGTCGCTGTAACCGAAACCCCAATCGCCGAAAGCGGGGAGATTCACCGTCAGAGCCTCGTCTTGCAAATGGCGGAATTGCTTGGTGTCAAGCAGATAGACCGAGGCGTACGTCTTGCTCCGATCCACGGCCGCACGCACCCGCTGCATCGGTTGAATGGCTTCGTCCTTCCAACTCCAGATGTCGAGGTTGGTCGCCTCGGGGTCGTTGCTGACGGGGTTGCGTTCAATCGCGGGCGGATCGTTCGGTCCCCTCTTGGGTTCCGGTTCCGCCGCTTGTTTCTCCGGTCCACTCGCCACGCTCAGTTTCAATCCGTCGGGGCTGAAACTGATCGCGCGGTCGGAGAACTGCCAGCCTTTTTTCAGACCCGCCGTGTTCGGTCCGAGGACTTCGATCGCTTGGGGAAGCTTGTTGAGAATCGAGAACATCGGGGTGGCGACCGCCGCGAAAGGGCTGTCCGTTCTCAACGGAGCCTCGCCCGGTCGATCCCATAAATAAACGCGCGGTTTGCCCGGCGTCGGCGGGGTCGTCGTCGTGATCGGGGGGTCGCTGTGGAGAAACGCGAGCCTCGATTGCTTCACGTCCCACGTCATCCGCGAGTATTTGCCGGGGCCGCGCTTCAACGATGCGGCCGAGTCGGGGGCGAAGAGATCGGCGAAGTAGATCCCCGCCACGTCGGGCTTCTTGCTCCCGGAGACGTACGCGAGCTGTCTGACATCGGCGGTGACGGTGAATTCCGCGACCTCGGGGAAGGTGAAATCTTTGCCATCGCTCAGGCGGCGGACGACGAG
>JAYTBD010000295.1:0-4774 GCA_043737155.1 Fimbriiglobus sp.
TTTGGTGATCGCCACGACCGTCACCGAATCGCGACTCCGCCCGGCTCGCTGACAGGCCGCTGTCACCCGCGCTTCGACCGCGGCGATGCGCTCCTGCAATACCCGTTTCAATTCGTCGTCGGTCATCGGTTCAACCCGGGGGCCAGGACATATCTCGCCCGCCGAGCAGGTGGAGGTGGAGATGCGGCACCGTCTGCCCGGCCCGTTCGTCGCAGTTCAATACGAGACGGTAACCCGCGTCCATGCCGAGTTCCTTCGCCAGCTTCACCGCGACCAAATGGATGTGACCGAGCAGCGGGGCGTCATCCGGAACGATATCGGCGTGGGTGCGGATCACCTTGCGCGGGATGATCAAGATGTGGACCGGAGCCTGCGGATGGATGTCGTGGAAGGCCAAGCAATGTTCGTCCTCGTGGGCGATCTTCGCCGGGATTTCCCTGTTCAGGATCTTGAGGAAGAGGTTGTCCGACAACATCGCCATGGTGACCTCGGCATAAGTCCTTAGCGGGCTTGGTCAGTTAAGCAGTCCGTCATCGAGTTAAGCATTTGGGCATCGAGTTCACGCGAGGGTGTGTGGTATCTCGCTTAACTCGATTTCACGAGCACCCAGGAATTCTATCCACCTCGCCCCCGCCCGGCAAAAGGCGTAAAATTGATTCACCGCGTCATCGCCCGCCCTCTCCCAGTCAGGATCGCTCCCCATGGCCGCCGTGCCCCTCACGAATTACGCCGTCCATTTGCGCCCGCAAGACAACATCGCCGTCGCCGCCAAGCTGGTCCCCGGCGAAGTCGAATTGACCTTCGCCGGCGCCGCGTTCACCGTCCCGGCCACCATCAAGATGGGCCACAAGTTCGCGGTGCGGGCGATCAAGGAAGGCGATCCCATCTACAAATTCGGTCAGATCATCGGCTTCGCCAGCCAAGACGTGCCGATGGGCGGGCACGTCCATGTCCACAATGTCAAGGTGACTAAGTTCGAGCGCGACTACGCGTACGGGGCCGACCTGCCGCAGCCCATGCCGGCGCCGGACGAGTATCGGACGTTCATGGGTTACGACCGCGGCCCGACGCGGCCGGAGCATCAGCGCTATGGTACGCGTAACATGATCGCCATCATTTCTACGGTGAATTGCAGCGCGAGCACGAGCAAGTACATCGCCGAACGCATCCGGGCGATGGGCGTGCTGAAGGATTTTCCCAACGTCGACGGAGTCGTGCCGATCGTGCACAAGCAGGGTTGCGGGCACCAGTACGAGGGTCCGGACCACAAGCAGCTCGAACGCACGCTCGCCGGGTTTGCGAATCACCCGAATGTAGCCGGGTACATCTTGATCGGCCTCGGTTGCGAAATCGTGCAGGCCCAGCATCTCATCGACAGCGAGGAACTCGGCACGATCCAACTCGGCGGGACCAAGAAGAAGCAGCCTACGGTGCTGACGATCCAAGATTGCGGCGGCATCGGCAAAACGACGGATGCGGGAGTGAAGGCGATCGTCGAAATGCTACCGCGCATCAACGATGCGAGGCGCGTGCAACTGCCCGCGAAGCACATTCTGCTCGGCACCAACTGCGGCGGGTCCGACGGCAATAGTGGCATCACCGCGAACCCGGCGCTCGGCGTCGCCAGCGATCTGATCATCCAACAGGGCGGCACGAGCATCCTCGCGGAGACGCCGGAAATCTACGGGGCCGAGCACATCCTCACGCGGCGGGCCGTGAGCCATGCCGTCGGCGAGAAGCTCGTCGAGCGCATCAAATGGTGGGAGTGGTACACGGGCGTATTCGGCGCGGAGATCAACAACAACCCTTCGCCGGGGAACAAGGAAGGCGGGCTGACGACCATCTACGAGAAGAGTTTGGGGGCCATCGCCAAGGCCGGCAGCACCGCGATGGTGGACGTGGTGCAGTACGCCGAGCCGGTGAAGTCCAAGGGTTTCGTGGTGATGGACACGCCGGGCTACGACCCGGTCAGCATGACGGGCGTCGTGGCCGGCGGGGCCAACGTGTGCGTATTCACGACGGGCCGCGGCAGCGTCTACGGTTGCAAGCCGGCGCCGTGCATCAAGGTGGCCACGAACACGCCGATGTTCACGAAGATGGAGTCGGACATGGACGTGAATGCCGGGGTGATCCTCGAAGGGGTGTCGGTAGAAGCCGTCGGCAAACAGATCTTCGACATGATCTTGGACACGGCCAGCGGCCGGAAGACCAAGAGCGAAGTCCACGGCGTCGGCGAGGAGGAATTTGCCCCGTGGCAAATCGGGCCGACGTTATAATCTCCCGAGGACGATTACTTCTTCGTGCCGTTGATGCTCTTGATCGATGTGCCCACGACCTTGGCGAGCTTGCTCTTCTTGTCCGCGTCCTTGATCGCCGAGCGCAGCTCGCCGACGGCGTCCTTGGCCTTGGCTCCCAGCAGTCCGAGGCCTTCCGCGGCGGCGATCTTGACGCTCTCCTCTTTGTCGGACTTCAGCAATTTCACCAGAGCCGGCACGGTGTCTTTGTCCTCGGAGCCCGCTTGTCCGACCGCCTTGGCCGCCGCGGCGCGGACGCCGGCGTCCGTATCTCCGAGGGCTTTGAGCATGTCCGGAATCGCCGGTTCGACGTAGCCGTACTGGATCTGGCCGAGTTCCCCGAGGCGCACGAGCGCCGCGATCTTCACCTTCGCATCCTTGGACTTCTTCAGGTCTTCGGTCGCCTTCTTCGCATCGGCCTCTTTGCTCGCCGCCACGATCATCGGCGCGGCCAAGCCGACGAAACCCGCCACCAGGAGGAATAAGGCGAGCGCTTTGGTGGATCGCTGGAAGGCCATGGCGGAAAGCTCCGGATCGCGAGAGATCGTGAATCTAGCGTAGCACACCTAACCCGCGCTCCGAAGCGCGGTTCCGGTCGGAGTGTACGACATATGAAAAGTGCTTCGGCTATTTCCGATCCGTGTCCCTCCCGACCGCCTTCCCGAATCAGGGCGTAGCTTCCGCCATCAAAGCTTCCGCCAATTCCAACAGCGCCGCCCGCTCTTCGTCGGTGTGGTTTTGCAACTCGCTCCCCAAGTAGCCGCGTACGGTCTCGGCGAACGACTGGATTCGCTCGGCCTCCGCCGGCGCGAGCGACGGCCCGAGTCGGCCGAGCTCCTTCCAATCGCGGGCGTACCAGCGCGGGAAGATCTCCGCGAGTTCCTTCAGCGTGTCTTCGAGACTGTCCTTTCCCGCCGTGTAGCGGACGTGCAGGTTCACCAAGTCGTTTTCGGCCCCGCCGGATTCCGCCTTCAACCGGGGCAGATCGACCTCCGGATCGAAGATCGTCACTTCATAAATCTGCGTACTCGGCAGCGGTAGCACGCGGATGGCGCCCACGCGGCCCTTCGCATCGAGTTCGAACACGCACACCGATTTGCTGTCGGCCGCCTCGCCGAGGTCCATCTTCTCGATCGATCCGCAGTACCGGATGTGCTCGTGCCCGAGGAACTGCGGCTTGTGGATGTGCCCGAGGGCGACGTAGTCGAACTGCTCCGCGAAGGCTTGGCCGTCCACGACGACGTCTTCTTCCGGGGTGATGCGGAACAGCGATTCGCCGACGACGGCCCCGAAGACGTTGGCGTGGGCCGCGAGGACGCTCGGCACCCCCGCCCGGTACGACGGGTGCTTCCGCAGTTCTTGGATCGTCTCTTCAAAGGCGCGCACGAGCAGCCGATTCTTCTCGTCCGGATCGGCGTACTTCTGCCCCGCGGTGCCGACGAGGTAGCGGGTCGGCGTCGGGTACGGCATCAGGATAAACTGGACTTCGAACTCATCGCTGGGGTCGCGCAGGCGCAGGAAGGTCGGTTCCGCGGCAAGGTAGAGACGGCCGGGGGGGACGAGTTCGCCGTTGCCGCCGATGCTCGGCGCGGCCAGCCCCATGGCGTGCCGGAGGGTTTGGCAGAAGTTCTCGTTGTCGTGGTTGCCCGTCAGCGTGAGCACCGTGCCGCCGCGACCGAGGAACTCGGCGAAGACATCGAGCCAATGGTGGATCGTTTCGCGCAGGGCATCGGCCCGCGCGAGTTCGCTGAAGAGATCCCCGGCCACGAGGAGGACATCGACCGCTTCGTCTTTGCAGATGGCCGCGACGCGTTCGACGGCCCGGCGCAGATCGTCGGTGCGGTCGATGCGGCCGAGCCGGTCGTTGAGGTGCCAGTCGGCGGTGTGGAGAATTTTCATGCGGTCACTTACGGGGTGTTGGGGTGAGTGTATGCCCCGGTTGCGGATGTGGGACTTCGGAAGTTGAACCCTGCAATCAATCACACCGTGGCCTGCGAACCGAAGGCCAGTCGCATCAATCCCAGTACCGCCGCCGACACCAAAATCAGCAGCATCGACACGGCCACGGCGGTTTCGACGTTGCCGACGCTGAGTTCGAGGAACACCGTCGTGGGCAGCACTTCGGTGCGATACCGCGTCACGCCGGCGAAGATGAGCACGGGGCCAAACTCGCCGACGGACCGCGCCCAAGCGAGCGTGAGCGCGGCGAGAATACCCCGGCGCGCCTCGGGGAGCGTGATGCGCCAGAAGGCCATGGCCCGCGTGCAACCGAGGCTGCGGGCGATCAGTTCCGAACGAGGCGAAAGTTGTTCGAAGGTGTTCCGCATGGTGCGGGTGGCGAACGCCGCGGCGATCGTGAACTGCGCCAGCACCACCGCGGGCACGGCGTACGTGATGGTCACGACTTCTTGAATCGCTCGCCCCGGCGCACTCTGGCACAGGATGAGCAAGCTCAGCCCGACGACGAGCGGAGGCAGCAC
>JAYTBD010000296.1:0-4773 GCA_043737155.1 Fimbriiglobus sp.
ATGTAGCCGACGTCCCCCATGCGGTGCAGCGTTTCGCCGGTGGCCGGGTCGTGGATCTTCGCGAGCGCGGTGGCCTGCGGATTGCGGAAATAGCGGGGCGTGACGACGGGGCCACGGACGACGAACTCGCCGATGACACCCACCGGGACAAGCCCGATGGTTCGTAAATCCGGAATCGCCCCATCCGTGATCGGCACCACGATCACCTCCATGCCCGCCACCGGCTTGCCGACGCAGACTCCGCGCCCCTGTTCCGTTTGGGACCGGGTCTCGTTCAAAATCTCCGCGCTCGAGATATTGGCCACCGGCAGACACTCGGTCGCGCCGTAGGGGGTGAAGATCGGCACGCCCGGCGGGAGTAGCTTCGTGAATTGCTCGAGCACGGCCGGGGCGGCCGGGGCGCCGGCACTGATGACCCGGCGGACACTGGCATAATCCGCCGGGTCGGCGCCGGGTTCGTTCGCCAGTCGCTTCAGAACGGCGGGCGAACCGAAGACGTTCGTCACACCGAACTGCCGGATTTGGCTCGCGGCTTTCCACGGATCGATGTCCGCGGGGCGAGTCGCGTCCATATCCGGGATGACGCAAGTCATCCCGAGGGCGGCGCCGAACAGCGCGAACAGCGGGAAGGTGCAAAAGTCGATCTCGCCCGGTTCGATGGCGTAGGTCGCCTTCAGCAGTTCGATCTGCGCCGAGAAAATGGCGTGCGTGTATTCGACCCCCTTGGCGATCCCCGTGCTACCGCTGGTGAACAGGATCGCGGCGAGAGAATCGCCGTTTTTGTTAGCCGGACGCGCAAGCGACGGCGGCACCGTGACGCTTGCCACAGCGGCACCTGATTCGTGGCCGTCGCTTGCGCGTCCGGCTAACGGGGAGGCTCGCATCGCCGCCGTCGAATTAGTGCAAAAGAACTTCCAGTCCCCCGCGTTCACCGTCGTCCGCACGCTCCGCTTCGCCCAGCCGAACAACCGGCGGGCGAGATGCGCCTTCGCCGAACCGATAAACGCCTCCGGCTCCGCTTGGGCCAAACAGACGCCCAGATTCTTCATCCCCATGCCGGGGTCGATGAGCACCGGCACGGCGCCGATCTTGAACAGGGCGAACGTCAGCGCGAAGAAATCCAATCCCGGCGGCACCATCAGCGCGGTGCGGGTGCCGGCGACGATCCCCACGGATTGCAAGCCGCTGGCGAGCGCATCGGAATCGGCGTGCAGTTCGGCGAAGGTGACGGCGCGATCCCGGACGTACAGCGCCACCTGTGCCGGATGCGTCCGCGCCCGCTCGGCCAAGTGCTCGGCGACGGTGCGCATCAGGTCCGCTTCAAGAAGGTGGCGATAGTCGGGATCACTTCGTCGCCGGCGTCTTCCAGCAGGTAGTGTCCGCAGTCGGGCCACGTCCGCGTTTCCGCGTGCGGGTACAACCGCTGCCACTCGCGCAGGAAGTGCTCGTCGAAGACGAAATCCTTCATACCCCAGAGCAGTAGCATCGGCACCGCGGCGAACTGCGACGCCGATTTCTCGACGCCGACCAGAATCTCATACCCGGCGTCCTTCGGCTTCAGCGGGATGGTCTGCACGAACTTCAACACCGCCAATCGGTGCGCCGGGGTGTCGTACGGCATCAGGTACATCGCCTTCACGTCCGCAGGAAGCGGCTTCCGCGTCACGCACCACTTCGCCGCCGCTTTGCAGAACGCATTCCGCTTCAAAATCAGCCATGCCCCGAGCCAGGTATTGCGTCCGAGCCACAAACTCCACGGGAAGCCCTTCGCCTTCGGCAAACGGGTGCAGCCCGTGTTCGTGGCGACGATGCGCTTGATCCGCTTCGGATGCCGGGCCGCGTAGCCCATGCCGATCATCCCGCCCCAATCCTGAACGACGAGCGTAATGCCGGACGTGACCCCGAGCGAATCGAGCAGCGCTTCGAGGTCGTCGATGCGCGACTTCAAACTGAAGTCGTACTCCGCCGTGGTCGGCTTATCCGAAAGCCCGCAGCCGATGTGATCCGGCGCGATGCAGCGGTACTCCCCGCGCAGGGCCAGCACGAGGTGGCGCCAGTAGAAGCTCCACGTCGGATTGCCGTGGACCATCACGACCGGCTCGCCGACGCCCTCTTCGAGGTAGCTCATCCGGCCGAGGCGTTTGGGGGTGAAGGGGTAGAGATCGTTCATCGGGTCATTCACCGACCTTGGCCAACGCGCTGTCCATGACGCGCTCCGACAGGTACATCCCGTTCCGTCGCAGTTCTTCGACGATCGGTCTCGCGGCGGGAACAAGCCCGGCGGTTTTGGCGAACAGAACCACGGCCAGCGTCCCTTGGCAGGACAGACCCAAGGCACTCGCGGCGGTGCGGGCCGCTTGATCGGCTAGGATGACTCCACTGCCGGGGTTCGCCAAGGCATGGGCCAACACCGCGGTTTCGCCTTCGCCCAGGCCGAACGCCTGCAAGTCCGGCGGAATCGGTCCCGGATCGACAGTGGCCATCCAGTTCGCTGTGGCAAGGGCGCGGACGGCGGGGTCCTCGGCCGGCTTCCGCTGGATTTCCCGAACCGCTGCCCGCGGGATCACCACGGGGGACTCCAAGTGCCGCAACAATTCAAGCCGGTCGACCCCGGGCCAACAGGATCACCGGCGAGGCGTTGACGACCCAGAGTGTCAGCACGGGCGATCACCTCCTGAAGCTCGTCGAAATCGACCGGGAACAATTCCACCTCGGCTTGCACGGCGGCATCGAGGAAGTCGGCGTAGGTCAACCCGGCCAAGCGGGCCGCCAAGCTGGTGGAGAGCCTGCCCCGTTGGCACAGGGAAAACGCGGCCCACAGTCGGAGCGAATCACCGAGGTCTCGGCCCGGCTCGTCGAGCTTCCTCTCCAGCTCCTCAGGTATTTGTAGTGTCACACTCGCCATCGTAAAACTCCAAGAGTCGGTGCCGTTACCACTCGAACCCCAACATCATGCAGTTCAAGCCGCTGCCGATACCCAAAAACCCGACCTTGTCCCCCGGCAGTAAGAACTCCCGTTCGTCCGCGAGCGCGGCGGTCAGGGGCAGCGATACCGTCCCAATGTTGCCGAGATATTCGTAGGTACTGTAATCCTTGGCCCGGTCGATGCCGAGCGTCCGCAGCACAGCGTCGCGGTTGCTCGACCCCACCTGATGGCAGATGACTTTGTCGATCTGCGACGCGTTCAGACCGAGCTTCTCCAAGAACGTCCGCCACGTCGTCTTCGCCAAGTCCACGCCGTAGCGCAGCACATCCCCGGCATGCGTCGTCATAAAAGGGATCTTCAAATGTTTCAGGCCATCGTCGAAGGTCTTGGCCCCGTGGCCGAGGGTGTGCAGGCCCGTGTCGATGCCCCATTGCACATACCCGGCGACCTTGGGTCCGACGACCGCTTCGATCTTGCTCGGCACCGTGCTTTTGAGGAACCGCCCCACGGCCGTGCCCTGCACCGGCTGCACGCCCCAATTGCACAGCGCGTTGTGCTGCGGGGCGCTCATGGCGCTGCCGCCGACGAGCCGCCGGCGGTGATTCTTGATCGCATCGCCCGACGCCACCAATACGGCCACGGCGCCGCTGCCGCCGGTGAGGGTGGCCAAGCACTCGCGGTACATCGCCTCGGCCTCGGGGCGCGACATCTCGGCGCCGGTGGTATTGAGCCGGTCGATGGTGGCATCGTTGATCTCGCGGGCGCTTTCGCACGACACCACGAGGCCGGCCTTCACCTGCCCGAGTTCGATCTGGTTCGCCACCGTCACGATGCCGTTGAGCACCCCGAGGCAGGCGTTGCTGATGTCCATGAGCGTCGACGGTTTCAGCCCGAGGTTGTCGGCCACGGCGCAGGCGGTCGCGGGTTCGTACTGCTCCCGGCAGACGCCGGCGTAAATGAGCGTGCCGATGTCTTTGCGGTCGATACTCGATTGCAGTAGGGCGTGCTCCGCGGCCACGGTGGCGCCGCGCGAGAGGCGGTCGTTCGGCTCCCACCAGCGCCGCTCGGCGATGCCCGTCAGCAGCTCCAACTTCGGCGGCGGAAAGTTGTGGGCGTCGAGGAACGGCTGGATGCGCCGTTCCAGGTCGGCCGTGGACACGACGACGGGCGCGATCTCGTAGCCGAGCGATTCGAGGAAAACGCGGTTGTAGCGCATGGAGGCCCGGCACGGTGGGAAGCGGTCGAATCAACGGGACACCAACAGGAGAATAGTACGCAAATTCGGGCAATTTTGCAGAGACTTTCACAACGCTTCGCTCGGAATCGGTCCGACGGTCGCATCCCCGGAGGTCGGCCCTGACTCCTCTGCTCCGGAATCTAAAAACGCACCGCCCGATATGTTAGACTCGAACTCGCTCGGAGTTCAGCGGGGCGGCATCATGCGTGCGCGGTTGATTCCCACCGACGGGGGCGCCCCCGTCGAACTCGTCAAAGACCTCACCCTCATCGGGCGCGACGCGGACTGCGATCTGCGCCTCGACGACAAGAGCGTGTCGAAGCGGCATTGCGCGCTCGTGAAAACCGACGGCCTCGTGCTGATCCGCGATCTCGGCAGCACCAACGGCACCCGCGTCAACGGCCAGCGCGTCCGTCGGGGTTCGCTTCTGCCCAACGATTTTCTCTCGGTGGCGAACTTCCGCTTCGCGATCAAATTCGGCGACGGACCGATCACCGCGCCGTCGAACGGCGCGCCGGACGGCGATCTCGACGCCGGCGCCGACACCGAGCACGTACCGCTTACCGAGGCCGTGAAGCGGAACGCGCTGCCGGATAGGCTATAGCCATTA
>JAYTBD010000297.1:0-1868 GCA_043737155.1 Fimbriiglobus sp.
CGGTTACTTCGTGGAATCGATTGCGGCGCCGCTGGATCGGTTCCGCATCCCCCCGCGCGAGATGGAGGACATGCTGCCGCAGCAACTCCTGATGCTGCACGTCGCCGCCGAAGCGCTCGACGACAGCGGGGCCGACGACAATCGGGAGCGCGGCTCCGAATTGAACGTCCGTACCGGCGTCTTCATCGGCTTGGGTCTCGACCTCAACACCACGAACTATCACCTGCGCTGGGCGACGGGCGACACGGATCTCCCCGCGCTGAACGCCGACCGCACCATGGGCGCGCTCGGCAGCATCGCCGCGAGCCGCATCGCCCGGGCGTTCCACTTCGGCGGCTCGAGTTTCACCTGCTGCAGCGAGGAATCCTCGGCGGGCACCGCCATCGCACTCGCCGTGCGGGCGCTGCGCCGCGGTGACTTGGACCGCGCCGTCGTCGGCGGCGTCGATCTCGCCGGCGACCCGCGCCAATTGCTTGCGACCGCGGACGAGAGTTTCGAGACCGGGTCGCTGCCCGCGGAAGGTGCGGCCGCGGTCGTTTTGAAACGATTGACCGATGCCGAGCGCGACGGGGACCGCGTCTACGCGGTGATCCGCGGGGTCGGTACGAGCACCGGCGGCGCGGCCGCGGCGCTCTCGACCGATGCCGCGGCGTACGCGACCTCGTTCGTCCGCGCCTGCGCCGATGGGATGGTCGATCCCGCCGGGATCGACCTCATCGACGGGGTCGACGACCGCCCCGAAGCCGAGGCGTTGAGCGCGATTCTGAACACCACGGAGCGTCCCTTTCCGATCGCACTCGCGGCGAGCCGCGGCCGGGTCGGGCACACCGGCGCCGCATCGGCGCTCGTCTCGCTCGTCCACCTCGGGCTGGCGTTGCACCACCGCACCCTCCCCGGCGCGCCGGCCGCCGAGCGCGTCTCCCCGAGCGACGGACTCTATTCGTCGCGGGCGCCGCGGTACTGGCTCGCGGATCGGGAACCCCGCCGGGCCGTGCTCGCCGCCGTCGGCGCGGACGGCTCTTGCATCCACGTCGTGCTGGAAGAAGTCGAATCGAAAGTGGGTGTCGAAGGTTCGGCACTACAAGAGGGTTTGTTCGCGTTCGACGGGGGAACGGCGGCCGAACTCTCGGACAAGGTCAACGCCTTGGCTAAGTGGCTCGACAACCGCGATGGTGCGGCGATCGACGAACTCGCCCGGGGTTGGTGGCACGCGAACCCGCCCCACTCGGACCGCAAACTCGGCGCGGCCGTCGTCGCCCGCAACACGGCGGAACTCCGCGAACAGCTCGTCTACCTCGCCGAGTGCATTGCGAATCCGACCGTCCGCGATCCGGGGCGCGAATTGCGCGCGACCGTCCGAGACCGCGTTTTCTACTCCCCCATCCCGCTCGGACCGAAGGGGAAGATCGCGTTCGTATTCCCCGGCTCGGGGAACCACTTCGCCGGCATGGGCCGCGACCTCGGCGTCGCCTTCCCCGAAATCCTGCGGAGGCAACAGACGGAGAACCTCGGCCTGCGCGGGCAGTACGCCCCGGACAAATTCTGGGCCGACTTCCTCCCGCCCGACACGACCGCGAAGCAGTTCCTGTTCGGCCAAGTCGCCCTCGGCACATTGGTGAGTGACACACTGCTGTCACTCGGGCTGAAGCCGGACGCGAGCATCGGCTTGAGCCTCGGGGAATCGTCGGGTCTGTTCGGGCTGCGCGTTTGGACCGACCGCGACGAGATGCTCCGCCGCATCCGCGAATCGAGCTTGTTCGACACCGACTTGGCCCCGCCGTACGACGCCGCGCGGAAGTTCTGGGACCGCGACGAAGTCGATTGGATCTCCGCCGTTCTCCCCGCATCGGCCGACGATGTGCGCTCGC
>JAYTBD010000298.1:0-4764 GCA_043737155.1 Fimbriiglobus sp.
TGTGTCGTGTCGATGCCCATCGTCAGGCCGAAGTAGTCCTTGCGCGTGCGAACCGCCATCACCACTTCTTCAAGAATGTCAGCCAGATTCCGTGGCTGGAGTGGACGGCCTTCGGAGTCACGCTGTTTGCCGGCTTGTCGATACTCATCGGCTTCAAATCGTTCGCGGACAAGACCCGCTTCGACTTCGCGCCGGGTGTCACGGCCATCGTCGGGCCCAACGGTAGCGGCAAGAGCAACGTCGTCGACGCCGTGAAGTGGGTCCTCGGCGAGCAGTCGGCCAAGTCCCTCCGCGGCGGCGAGATGACCGACGTTATCTTCAACGGGTCGAGCACCCGCAAGTCCCTCGGCCTCGCGGAAGTCTCCCTCACCTTCGACAACGGCCTCCGGCTGTTGAATCTCGATGCGAACGAAGTGCAGATCGCCCGGCGCGTCTACCGCGACGGCCAAAGCGAATATCTCGTCAACGGTCAACTCGCCCGCTTGAAGGACATCAAAGATCTGTTCCTCGGCACCGGCGCCGGCCACGGGGCGTACAGCGTCATCGAGCAGGGCCGGGTCGATGCGCTGCTCACGGCGAGTACGAAGGATCGCCGAATTATCTTCGAAGAGGCCGCCGGGATCAGCCGGTTCAAGGCGAAAAAGCTCGAGACGCTGAAGAAGCTCGAGCGCGTCGACGCCGATCTCACGCGCGTCCGCGATATCCTGCAAGAACTCGACAAGCAACTCCGCACCCTGCGATTGCAGGCGTCCAAAGCGCAGCGGCACCAAGAATACGCGGCCGAGCTACAGGGGCTGCGCGTGGGTCTGGCCGAGCGGGATTACCGCGAGTTGAGCGCGACACTAGATGCGCAGCAATCCGTTCTGGCGGGGTTGCGCTCCGAAGTGGCCGAGGGGACGCGGGAGTCCTCGTCCCGCGAGGAGCACGTTCAACGCGTCGAAGGCGATCTCGCCAAGACCGACGGGGAACTGCGCAGGAGCGAAGTTGAACTCGCCGAAGCGAAGCGGCAAATCGCCGAGCAAGAAGGAATCGCCAAGTTCGAACGGGTGCAAGCGGCGAGTCTCGAAGGAGAACTCCTCAGGCTCGGAGTTCAATGCGTCGAACTTTTGCGCCGCCGGAACTCGCTCGACCGACAAGTCGCGCAGGCCGCCCAAGAACTCGCGGAGTGCGAAGTCCGCACCGCGCGCGAGCGCGACGCCGCGGGTGAGGCCGAGCAAGCCTTGGCCGATGTCCGATCCCGGATCGCCGAACTGACCCGCGAGAGCCAAGATGATCGACGGGAGCAATTCGAGTGGATCGGTAAGGCCGCGCGATTGCAAGGGGAGACCGAGAGCCTGCGGAACGAATCGGAACGGCTCCGCCGGGAGCTCGACCGCAAGCTCGCCGACGGCGAACGGGCCGGCCAACAACACGATGCTCTCGGAGCTGTCCTGGACGATCTCTCCAGTACCGATGCGGACGTGCAGCAGAAACTCGCCGGCGCGAAGGCCAACCTCGCGGAACATCTCGGCTACAAGCGGGAACTTCGCAAGCTCGCCGACGGCGTGCAGCGGGAACTCGAAGAGCGGCGCGAGTCCCGCAGCGCGCTCGGCGGTCGGCTCGGGGTGCTCGAAGCCTTGGAAAAGAGCCAAGACGGGTTCGGGGCCGGTGTCCGCGTCGTACTGCAGCAGCTCGAAGCGGGCCATCCCGCGCTCGGCGAAGTCGCCGGGTTGATCGCCGATTTGCTCAGCGTCTCGCCCGAATCGGCCCCGTTCGTCGATCTCGTCTTGGCCGAGACGACGCAGCGGTTTTTGATCCGCGACGCCGCGGAGATCGGACCGGTGATGCGGGCGCTCCCGGCGCTGCCGGGGCGCGTCGGCTTCGTGCCGCTGCTCAAACTCCGCGGCACTGACCATCCCTTGTCACTGGCCCAGGCGGTCGCTTGCGAACACGCCGGGTTGGAATCGCTCCCGCGCCAATTGCTGGGCCGGACGCTGCTGGTCGAAGATTTGACCACGGCCCGCAACGTCGCCTACGACAACCCCGGCTACCGGGTGCTGACCCGCGCCGGCGAACTGCTCGAACCGGACGGGACACTGACCATCGGCCCGCCGTTGACTTCGACCGGGTTGCTCTCCCGCAAAAGCGAACTGAAAGAGTTGCGCGCACGGCTTGCAGAACTGGAAGCCTCGATCCACCAATCCGAGCGTGAGCAGTCCGCGTTCCGCCGCCGGGCCGATGCTTTGGACGCCCCCATCCACGCTCTCGAAACCGAAATCAATGCGCTCGGCGGAGAAGCCGGGACGCTCCGCGATCAGATCCGCGATCAGCGCTTGGTGCAACAGCAACTCGCCGGCTTACGCGATCTGATCCGCCGTGAAGCGGTCCAAGTGGAGCAAGAGCAAACCGCAGCCGATGCCGCATTACAACTGTCCCGGGCCGCGTGGCGGAGCGCCGAGCAATCCGCGGACGACATCCGCAAGAAGCTCACGCGCGCGGAAGCGGAGTTGCTCCAAGCCCAACGCGACCGCGAGCAAAAGCAGGCGGACCACGTCGCGGTGCAGGTCGCGCTCAGCCGGGCCGAGGAACAATTGCTGGGCCTGAGGGATCGCCGGGACGAGTGGGACGGTGAAAAAATCCAGCACGGGCGCGATCTCGCCGGTGTGCTCGCGCAGGAAGTGGCGACGATCGGCAAACTCGCGGCCGGTCAATTGTCGATCCTGCGCGGTACCGCGCTCGCGGCCTCGGCCTACGCAGTCAAGGAGTCGGCCGAAGCGAGGGTGCGACGCATGACGCTGGCGCGCGACGCCTACCGTACGGAACGGGATGCACTGCTACGCGAGTCGAAAGCGTTCCGCGATTCGTGGGCCGGGCGCCGGGATCGCGCCCACGCCCATGAGATGCTCGTGCAGGATCTGACGTTCCGCCGGAACAGCATCGCCGAACGCATCCTCGACGATTACCGTATCGACCTCGCCGCGCAGTCCGCCGAGGGATCGATACCATCGACGCTCGCCGATCCGGATGTCGTGGAAGAACAGATCGACGAACTTAAAAAGAAGATCGCCAAGCTCGGCAGCGTGAACTCGGAAGCGCTCGCCGAACTCGCGGAACTCGAAACGCGTGAACAGTCCCTGCGCGGTCAGCACGACGATCTCGCCGACAGTTCGAAGAAACTCCAAGAAATCATCGGCCAGATCAACGCCGACAGCCGCAAGCTCTTCGCCGAAACGCTCGGCCTCGTGCGCGGGCACTTCCAAGATCTCTTCCGCAAGCTTTTCGGCGGCGGCATGGCCGACATCGTCCTCGAAGACGAAGCCAACCCCCTCGAAAGCGGCATTGAAGTCACGGCCCGGCCGCCGGGCAAGGAACTCCGCAGCCTCTCGCTGCTCAGCGGCGGCGAACGCACGCTCACCGCGATCGCGCTGTTGCTGGCAATCTTTCGCAGCCGGCCCAGCCCCTTCTGCATCCTCGACGAAGTTGACGCGGCGCTCGACGAAGCCAACACCGCCCGGCTGGCCGACGCCCTCCGCGATTTTCTGGATCGCTCGCAGTTCATCATCATCACGCACAAGAAGCGCACGATGGCCTCGGCCGACATGCTCTACGGCATCACCATGCAGGAGAGCGGCATTTCGAAACAGATCGCGGTGCGGTTCGAGGACTACGTCGAAGAAAAGACCGCCGCGGCAGCGTGAATGAAAGGGCGGGCTCGGTTCTTGGTATCACTGGGGGACGGCTCACTACAATGGCGTACACCACCCCGTCTCGAAAGGATCGTGCATCATGGGCAGCCCCAACATTCTCGAACTCACCACGGACAACTGGGCCGCGACCGTCGCTTCCGGCGAACTCGTCGTCGCCGATTTCTGGGCCCCGTGGTGCGGGCCGTGCCGGATGCTGACGCCGACCATCGAGAAGGTCGCCGACTCATTCGCCGGCAAAGTGAAGGTCGGCAAAGTGAACATCGACGAGAACCCCGATCTCGCCGTGAAGTACGACGTGAACACGATCCCGCGCGTCCTGTTCTTCAAAGGCGGCGACAAGCCGGTGCACGAACTCGTCGGCGTCGTCGGCGAACCGGAACTCTCGAAGCTCATCAATTCGCATCTGTAAGTCGCAGTCGGTCTGTCCAGCGCGGTACCCCCCCACCCCCCGCTGGACAGACCGAAAGTTTTCTGGACAGACCCCTTTTTTCTGGACAGACCAGCCCCGCATAGGACTTATGTCGACTTCGCTACAGTGGGTCGGCTGGACAGACCGGCGGAAACCCGTCGGCCATCATCGGAGTCGACCAACCCCCTGTCGCTCAGGAAATGGCCCGGTTCGTGGTCGATTCTATGGTCCACTGCCCATTCTTTCGGACGAGCCGGTAGCGGTCGATTCGGCCGTCGGTGCCCGTGTTAAAGCCGGCGGTCACCTCGGCCGTGTCGTCGTCGATCCAGAGCAACTCTGCTAAATGAACGAGGTGGCGTTTGCCGGCGGGCATTTCGGAGGCGGGCTTCAGCTGCGGCCAAATCTTGCGGAGCCGGGTTAGCAGTTCGGCGCCGGGATCGCCCCCGTCGATTTGCAGGTAGGTCGGGCCGTCGGGCGCGGGTCGGCAGTGGCCGAGTTTCAAGACCGCTTCGTACACCGCCCCATCATCCCGCAACGACCCCACGCCCGCAGAGTCGGTTGATTTCGTACAACCGCAGAGGGCGAAACTGACCAGGGCAAACGCGATCGCTTTCATCGGTGCTCTCGTCCGGGGAATTGGACTCATTCACAATATAACGAATCCGAACT
>JAYTBD010000299.1:0-4763 GCA_043737155.1 Fimbriiglobus sp.
GGCGCGCAACCTCGCTTTCTTCGCCACGGTGAACTCGCACGGGGCCGGCCGCCGCGTCGTCCCGCCGGGCGGGACCGAAGGCCGCATCAGCACCAACCCGATTTGCATGGGCGCGCCGACGACGACCGACCCGGTCGTCCTCGACTTCGGCACGAGCGCGGTCGCCGAGGGAAAAGTGCGCGTCCACCATCAGAAGCAGATCCCGACGCCGGACGGTTGGCTGGTCGATCATACGGGGCAACCGACGACGGACCCCGGCGTGCTTTACGCCGACCCGCGCGGTTCCATCCTCCCGTTCGGCGGCCCGCAGGCGTACAAGGGTTTCGGCCTCGGCTTGATGCTCGATTTGCTCGCCGGGGGTTTGTCCGGGGGACGCTGCAGCAATCCCGGCGATCCGCTCGCCGGCATCGGCAACGCCGTGGTGTTCGTGCTGTTCGACCCCGTCGCATTCGGCGGCGTCGAGCATTTTTTGCGGCAGAGCGACGGATTGACGGACTACGTGCGCGGTTGCCCCCCGGCGCCCGGCGGACCGGGAATTGTGCTACCGGGCGATCCGGAGCGCATTTGCAAAGCGCAGCGCAGCGCGAATGGGATCGAGATTCCGGATGGGACGTGGGGTATGTTGGCGAAGACGGCGAAAGAGATGGATGTGTCGCTGCCGGTGTAAAGTTCAACTTATGTTCTGACACCGGCGATGCTAGAGTCGGAGATGAGATGGAATCCGTTTACCTCGAAAACGACATTCGTCAGCTATCTGGTCGCACGAACCAGCCGCGATTTACTCATCGCTGCGCATCAGCAATCGACACAGGATTGGTGGGCGAATCGGCGGAGCTTGTTCGACTGCTTCATCTCTCAAGTGGTCATCGACGAAGCTTCCGCTGGTGACCCCAAGGAAGTCCAAAAGAGGCTGGCTATCCTCAGCGGCCTCTCGGCACTCGAAGTCACCGAGGATGCCGAAACGCTGACACAAGCCATCATGACAGCGGGTATTCTGCCTCCCCTTGCAGTTCGCGACGCGGCCCACGTTGCCGTCGCTGCGATTCATGCCATCGACTATTTGCTGACTTGGAATTGCAAGCACTTGGCAAATGCGCAGATTTCGCGGAGAATAGCCGTGCTGTGTGAGCACATGGGGCATCGAATGCCAATCATCTGCACGCCCGAAGAACTCATGGGGAGTTGATGCCATGCCGGAAGACCCCATCGTCGCGGAAATCCATCGCACGCGCGAAGCACTCGCGGCGGATTTCGATTTCGATGTGAAAGCGATCTTCGCCGATCTGCGGAAACGTCAGGTCGCGTTGGGCGAAAGGCTCATTCGGAAAATCGAGCGGGCCGATCCAAAAAGCATCGTCGATCCTTCTCTCTCCGAACCCACCCCGGCTCGTTGACTCACCCTTTCAGCCGCTCCAAGACCCCCAGCGCCTTGCCGCTCCGCAGCGACTCTTCCGCCATCTCCACACCTTCGTGCAAATTCCGCGCGGCCTCGGCGGTGAACAACGCCGCGGCCGCGTTCGCCAGCACGATGCGCCTGGCCGGGCTTTCGCTCCCTTCCAACACGCCGCGGATCATTGCTGCGCTCTCGACCGGTTCCGCTGCGCGGATGTCGGCCAGTGCCACCGGTGCCAATCCGAAATCGCTCGCATCCCATTCGTCGCTGTGGACTCGGTTCCCTTCGACGATGCGCACCATCGTCGGCGCGGCGAGCGTCACTTCATCCAACCCGTCGAAGCCGCACACGAGAATCGACCGCCGCGTACCCAGTTCGGCGAGGGCCCCGGCCAACGTATCCAGAAGATCGGCGTTGCCGACGCCGACGAGTTGATACTCGGCGCCGGCCGGATTGGCGAGCGGGCCGAGCAAATTGAAGATCGTGCGGATGCCGAGCTTCCGACGCAGGTTGGCCAAGTGGGCCATGCCGGGGTGGAAATGCGGGGCGAAGCAGAACGCGTAGCCGACGCGGTCGAGGGATCGCTGGGCCCATTCGACGCCCGAGTCGATCGGCACGCCGAGTTCGCGGAAGACATCGGCGCTGCCGGACGAACTGCTCACGGCCCGATTGCCGTGCTTCACCACCGGCACCCCGGCCCCGGCCACCACGAACGAAGCGGCCGTGCTGATGTTGAAGGTGCCGAGGTCGTCGCCGCCGGTGCCGCACGTATCGACGACCGGCCCGGAAATCGGCACGAGCCGGATCATCTGCTCGCGCAGCGCCGAGGCTGCCGCGGCGATTTCCGAGATGCTTTCCCCTTTGATCCGCAAGGCAACGAGCAAGGCCGAGGCGAGGGAGTCGTCGACGCGACCGCCGAGCAAATCGCGGAACATTGCTGAGCGGGCGAGTGCGTCCGGGTCCTGGCCGTGCAGGAGTGCCGTGATCGCCGGGTCGAACCACGGTGGCTTGGGGAGTTCCACAGGAGCACTCGAGCGTTTTGATGATGCTTTTATACCGAATCGCTGCAAAGCCCGAGAAAAGCGAGATTTTTACTTGCACATGTACGATTGTGAGGTATAGTTGCATACAGTATACATGTGGCGGTCGAACAAGGTCGTTTCGCCGCACAGTATGCAATCCGGAGAACCTACCATGGCTTCGCTCGCGAGCAGAGTCAATAAGTCGGACAAGCCCGCCCTCACCGAGTCGCAGCAGAGAATCTTTCAATACATCTGCAAGTACATCGAGCAAAGTGGTTACCCACCCGCGATCCGCGATATCGGCAAGGCGTTCGACATCGCCTCGCCCAACGGGGTGATGTGCCACCTGCGGGCCTTGCAGAAAAAGGGCTACATCCAGCGGGACGAGAAGAACGAAGAGCGCGGCGGTCGCGCCCGCTCAATCACCATCCCGGGCGTTTCGGCGGGCGGGTTCAGCCTCCCGCTTCTGGGGGTCGTCGCCGCCGGGGCGACCATCGAAGCGGTTCAACAGGACGAGCGTTTGGAGATGCGAGAACTGTTCAGCCAAGACAATCTGTACGTGCTCAAGGTCCGCGGTTCGTCGATGATCGACAGCCAGATCGCCGACGGCGACTACGTCGTCATCAAGAAGCAAGACTCGGCCGACAACGGTGAGAAAGTCATCGCCATGGTGGACAAAGCGATGACGCTCAAGAAGTTCTACAAGCGGAAAGAGCACATCCGGTTGGAACCTTGCAACAGCAGTATGGATCCGATCATCGTCGATCCGAGCAAGGAGTCGGTGTCCGTTTTGGGCGTGCTCGTCGGGGTGATCCGCAAGTGCTGATGAGGTCGGTCACGCTTTGCGTGGCGGATACGGAGCCATTGCGTGGAGTGTGACCTATTGGAGCGTCGCAGCTGATTGTCGCACAACCCATCAACCGTAGGGGCACCCCTTGTGGTGCCCGCGAACGAGTGGCCGCGTGCATTTACCGTACCGGAGGATGCCCCGGCATCCTTTTCCAGGGCACTCACAAGGGGTGCCCCTACATTTTCTTGCCCCTACGAAGGTGTCATTGATCGCAAGTCGGTCTATTGCTTCAATAGTTCTTCGGCCAAGCTATCCGCACCGTACAGCTTTCGCAACGCCTCCAACACCGCCTTCGAATGCACGGCGATGTGCCTCGCTTGCACTTCGGTGTAAACGAAGTTTCGAACGAGCCCGTGGCGGTTGCGGTCGAAGTTGATCCCGACCAGATCCCCGTTGCGGTTCAGAACCGGGCTGCCGCTGTTGCCACCGATGGTGTCGGCCGTGCTGACGAAGTTGAAAGGCGTCTTCGGATCCACTTTTTCCCGGCCGTCGATCCACCGCTTCGGGAGTTCGAACGGCTCGCGGTTCTTCATGACTTCGGCCCGCTCGAACGCGGTCGCAAAGGTTGTGTACAATGAGAGTTTCTTCCCGTCGACCTCGTAGCCCTTCACGGTGCCGAACGCGAGGCGCAGGGTGAAGGTCGCATCGGGGGCCACGCTTTTGCCGAGTGATTGGAATCGGATCTCGGCGATCTCCGTGTAGGCCTGTCGCTCGATTTCCTCGACTTCGTTTTCGTAGCGTTTGCGCAGTGCCCGGCTCTCCGCATCAACTGCTTTCGCCAATAAGATCATCGGATCTTGGCTCGCGTCCACGGCTTTCGCCCCACCGTCGAGCAACGCTTTCCGCTCCGCGACATCGGCGAGTTTGCAGGCTGCGATGAGTTCCTGGGCCCGCTTAGCCGGATTCTTTCCGCCGAGCGCGAGCACGACAAGCGGGTGTTCGCCACTGAGGGACTCGGCCAAGAACGTGAGCGACGCTTGCAACTTGGCGCGTTCCAAGTCGGGGTAGAGCGGTGCTGGGCTGAAAAGTTGGAATTTCAGCGAATCGAGGTTGCTGTCGCGGTACTCGCGCAGTCGTTCCGACGACTTCTTCGGCAGCTCCTCGGACATGCGCACGATATGCCGGGCGATGGCGAAGAGCTCGGTCGAAAAGGCCTGACCCGATTCAAGAAGAGCGTGCGGCTTCTCGAAGTCGCGGTAGGTTTTCTGAACGGAATCAATCGTCCCCCAAGGACCGGTGACCATCCTCGCCGCGTCCGGATCGCCCGGTGACTTCCGCCACGCCTGTTGGAGGATCGACTCCGCTTCCAGTTTCTGTTTCAAAATGTCCGGATCGAGCAAACCCTGCAGTTGCCCGCTGAACGCCTTCCGGGCATTCGCCACGCGGTGCAGATCGCTTCCCGCTTGGCGACGTTGTTCGGGGCCCTGATCGCCGAATTGGGTCAGCGCCGCTTCCATCAGTCGCAGCCGGGCAAGTGTGTATGGCAGCGTCGAATCGC
>JAYTBD010000300.1:0-1860 GCA_043737155.1 Fimbriiglobus sp.
TGGCGCCGAATTATCAGCCGCCGGTCGTCGGCAAGCCGGTGGCGGAGGTCGGCTTCCTCGCCAATCCGGAGTACGCCAGCCACGCCGGGCGGGCGACCCAGCCGGGCATCGCCGAGATCAAGTTCATTAATCTGGCCAACTACCCGGACCCGCTCAACGAAATGCGCGGGGACCGCATCCACCTCTTGCCCGATGTGCCGACCAAGGAGTTGCCCAAGTACGAGCAGCAAGATCGCGCCACCATCGCGACGCCGGGGATCAATCGCCGGATTCACATGCTGGCCATCAACCACCGCGTGCCGGGCTTGCAGGATCCGAATGTCCGCCGGGGCTTGTCGGCCGCCGTGGACCGCGAGTCGATTTTGAACGAGGTGTACCGCGCCGGCCAGAAGCAGTACCACAAAGCACTGGTCGGCCCGTTCCCCACCGATTGTTGGGCCGCGGCACGGCCGCTCGGCAGCCCGGCGCCGAGTCTGTTCGACCGCGATGCGGCGAGCGGGAAGTTTCGCGCCGCCGGCAGCGGCGGGTTGTCCTTCACGCTGCTTTATCCGGACGACGATCCCCAAGCGGCCGAGGCGTGCGCGAAGATCAGGCGGAACATCGAAGACGCGGGAGTCGAGAGCAAAGTGGCGATCACGCTGGAGGCGGTGGCGCCGCGCGATTTGTTCCGCCGCGTGGAAAAGGAGCATCGCTACGAACTGGCCCTCACGACCTTCGACTACCGCGACGATTGGTACCCGTTGGCTTTGGCCCAGTTGCTCGATCCGACGGCGAGCGGCGAGAACGGAAGGAATGTGTTCGGCTATCTGGAGAAGAGCAGCAACCCGACCGCGGACGATTCCAAATACGGCAAGCTGCTGACCGATGCGAAGCAGACGCGCGATATGGACGGCAAGTTAAAACCGTTGGCCCACGACCTGTTCACACGTTTCAACGAAGTCGTGCCGTTCGTGCCCCTCTGGCAAATCGACCGGCACATGATTGTCAGTACCAAGCTCAAGATTTACTTCGCCGGTCGTACCGAAGCGGTACTCCCGCGCCAACTGGACACGGGGGTATTCTTCAACAGCGTCGGCAACTGGAAGTTGGAACCGGGACGGTGAGCCATTCTCTGAAGAATCTATTGCGGCAAGTTGTAAATCTTGCTGCCACGAAGCATGCCCGACGGGAATCTCCGTTGAAATCGAAATTCAAATTTGCATATCTCCGAAAATGTCGTACACTTGTTCACTTAGCTTGAAGCTCAGACCCGCGGACGCCATTGATGGCCAAAATCACCGGGCGGCGGGTCGGACTTTCGCTGCCGCGGCGGTGGATGGTCGACGTGATGTATCTCTCTCGGAGCATGCCGTACTTCGTCGTCGATAAGCGGTTGAACTTGGCCGCCGTTGCCGCAGCCCGCAGCGCTTCGCCGTATCCGCCGTCGTGGCCGGCGCTTTTTCTCAAGGCGTATTCCATCGTCGCCGCGAAGCGACCCGAGTTGCGGCGCTCGTATCAATCGTTCCCGTGGCCGCACTTCTACGAAGCGGATGTGTCGGTCGCGTCCATCGCCGTGAGCCGGGAGTACGCCGGGGAAACGGCCGTCTTCTTCGGGTTGATGCACGCGCCGGATCAACAAACGCTCGCCCAACTCACCGGGCATTTGCACGGGTTCAAAACGAAGCCGGTCGAAGAGATTCGCCCGTTCGCCCGGCTCATCAAGTACACGCGCTACCCGAAGCCGATCCGCCGGTTCATCTGGTGGCTCGGTATGAACCTGACCGGGAAGCACCGGGCGAAATCCATCGGCACCTTCGGACTGACGACGCTGAGTTCCCGTGGCACGGGGTTGCTGCATGTCCTATCTCCCTGCACGACGGC
>JAYTBD010000301.1:0-4751 GCA_043737155.1 Fimbriiglobus sp.
GATCGGCGTTCGGATCGGGCCGGCCGAAGCTGTCGAGGAATTTGGAATCGAACCGCACCGTCCACGCTTCCACGGCGCGCGAGCCGGGGGGCACGGCGTCGAACTTCTCGGGGATGCCCGTCACGTCGGCGACGGCGTCGAGAAGTACTTCGGCGCGGAGTCGCTGCCGATAGCGCCGCGAGTAGTTGCGGGTGTCGCCGACGTTGCGCTCGGTCGGCGTTGAACTCAATCCGAAGGTATGGCTCAGTGCGATGGTCCGGATCAGTTTCTTCAAGTCGTACCCATTCTTGCGCAGGTCGTCGGCGAGGGCGGTGAGCAAAGCGGGATTCGACGGCGGATTGGTATCGCGCAGGTCGTCGACGGGATCGACCAACCCCCGGCCCATCATCTCCGCCCAAACGCGGTTCGCGATGACCTTGGCGAAGAACGGATTCTCCTTCGACGTCATCCACTCGGCGAGGACGACCCGCGGATCGGTGCCCGCGGGAATGTCGAGCGGTTGGCCGAGCAACGCCGTCGGCGGCAGGACTTCCCCCGTGAGCGGGTGCTTCACCGCACCCGAGTCGGTCGCGAAGATGAATTCCTCGCCGCCGGAGATCGGCGCCGAGATGCCCTGCCCCTTGTGGCCGATGCGACCGAAGAACGCGGCGAAGCCGTAGAAGTCGCGTTGGCTCCACTTCTCCGAAGGGTGCTGGTGGCATTTGCAGCAGTCCAGCCGCACGCCGAGGAAAAGTTGGCTCACCATCGGGCCGAGTTCTTCCGGCTCGCGCCGATTGCGGAAGAACACGGCCGCGCCGTTCTTGAAGGTGCTCCCTTTCGCCGTGATCAACTCGCGGACGAACTCGTCGTAAGGGGTATTCTTGCGGAACTGCTCGCGGATCCAGGCGTCGAAATTCAGCGTGGCCTTGATGCCCGCGTGATACGGATTCGGCCGGAGGAGATCGACCCACTTGTTCGCCCAGAATTCGGCGTACTCCGTCCTCGCGAGCAAGCGGTCGATCAGCTTTTCCGACTTCCGCGGATCGGTGTCCGCGATGTGGGCCCGCGTTTCATCCGGCGTCGGCAACCGGCCGATGATCGCCAGATAAACCCTGCGGTGGAATGTACTCTCCGAAGCTGTCGCCGATGCGGTGAGCCCGAGGCGCCGGAGTTTCTCCCAGACGTGACCGTCGATGAAATTGTTGCGCGGCAGCTTCGCGTACAGCGATGGTTCGACGAGTCCGGGTAATGGGATCAGTACTTGGCTAACCGCGAACTTGTCGGCGTAGCGCGCGGTGATCGCCGCCTCCCCGGCGATAGAGCCGACGCGGATGACGCCGTCCGCATCCACCGCCGCGTAACCGCTGTCGTTCGATTGAAACGCCGCGAGTTTCGTCACGTCTTCCGAAGTGCCGTCGGAATAATGCGCGGTGACGATGAGAGGGCGAGTCTGCTTGAATTCGGCGAGGAGGTCGGTCGGTGCGACGCTGATGCGCGTCAACGCGGGTGCATCGATTGGCGTTCGCGGGGTTCCCGCGTTGATCCATCGCTTCAATAATTCGTAGCCCGGCGAACCGATGGGGAGCTTCTTACCGCCGCCGTGGGGCACGCTGCCGCTGGCTTTCAGCAGCAGCAAGCTGTTGTCCACGTCGGCGGGGAACAGCCGGCGCCCCCGGCCTTCTTTGACGATGGCATTGTGGTCGAACGCGGGATCGAACCCGAGCAGGGAGAGCGCGAATCCGTTCTGCCCCCGCGCCTTGCCGTGGCAGGCCCCGGCATTGCACCCCGACCGCGTGAAGATGGGTTGGATGTCGCGATCGAACGTGACCGGTCGATCCCCCGCTGCGGCGATGGACGCGACGAACATCAGAACCAACGGACCGAGCGAATGCATGACCGATCCGGACAGAAGCGGATGGTGGTGGGAAAGGCATTGTACGCGAGAACGTATGCCTCTGCAAGCGGTCAAAATTGGCCTTTACCCGTCTTCGCGGAAAGGGAATGGGCGATTATCGCAATGCCCCCCGCACAGGAATCGAACTCGTAAAGCTTTCTTATGCATCGCTCCAAGTCCTTCCCAAAACTTCATATGAAGCGGAATTTCAACCCGAGGCCGTGAGCACGGAACAATGATATTGCGCGAGACGAGGATTCGCGGTATCCGACGACAAATGGCTTTTGAAAGTAACCCAATTGCTTTGAAAATGGATCGTGCCATGCCCCTGGTCGATTCCAGCGCGACGACGGCCCGACCGGTGCGCACCGCCTCTGTCACTTCGGCGGAAGTGCGGATGGATTCGCCGAGTTTGTGTCCGATGTCCATAATGCCCAATATGGATTCGAGTTCGCCCCCAGTATCATCGCCGCCGCCGGCGGATCCGTCCAGCGGGCCGCCTTCCGAGGAACTGCTGCGCGCCATCGCGCGCGTCGCCCCGCAGCTCTGGTTCCCACTGCGTCACGCCGAGATGACCGGGGTCCCGCGCGACAGTCTGGACGTGCCGCTCTGGAACCTCCAGCGCGCGGGGATGGTGCAAGTCGCCGACTGGATCGCCGGCTTGGGCCAGGGTTTCCAATTGACGCGCGCCGGCGAAAAGGCCGTCGATCATCCCAATCCGCTCTCGCTCGTGGACAGCACGAACCCGCGGACCGCAACCGACTCCGATGCCGTCGCCAAGCCATCCGCGCCCGCGCTTCGCCGGGCGATCGTGGCCCCGGCAATCCTTGTCGCAAATGTCCTTTGGTTCGCGGTCGGGGCGTTCCTCGCTTGGCAGGCGGGCGTCGGTGTGGAGTACCTCAAGGGAGAATCCCAGCCCGCGTCGAGCCAAACGCTCCTTTTGATCGGCGCCTTGAAGGGCACGCATCTGTTGAGCGGCGAGTGGTGGCGGCTGCTGAGCAATTGCTTTGTGCACATGGGGCTGTTCCACCTCTTCGGCAACATGCTCATGCTCGGCATCCTCGGCCCCGTTTCCGAAGGACTGTGGGGCCGACGCCGCTTCGCGGTCCTCTACCTCGCGGCGGGCTTGGCCGGGAGCTGCACCGCGATAGCGTTGCGGCCACTGGTCGACGCCCCCGGCGGCGCGCGGGAGACGATGCTCGCCGGGGCGTCCGGCGCACTCTGGGGCGTACTGTTCTCCGTGATCGTCTGGCTCGTCCGCTACCGTGAAAAACTCCCGGATGGCGTCGCCAAAGAGTGGGGTCGCAGGCTGCTATTCGCGGTGTTGCTCAATCTGATGCTCAGCTTCACCCCCGGTCTCGAATCGCAGATCAGCGTCGAAGGGCATTTGGGCGGGGGCTTCGCCGGTGCGGCACTCGCCTACTGGCTCGACCGCCGTTGGCGCCCGGGCCGCTGGCTCAGCTTGTTGGGGACGGCGCTATTCCTCGGGGTCTTTTCGATCGGGCTCTTCTTGTACTCGCAGTATTCGGACGAATGGAAGCCTCTGCGGCAGACGGTGCAACGGCGATGACGCCCCGGCATATCGCCCAATTCGCGCACCGCTATCCGCCGGCGCTCGGCGGGGCCGAGAGCTACTGCGAACGGCTCTGCGAATACTTCGCTTCGCAGGGTGATCGCGTCACGGTGTTCACCACGACGGCGGTCGAATTGAGCGAGTTCTGGAAGCTCACTCCGAGGCCTACGTTAAACGCTGAGCCAAGCGAAAACCCCACCGTCCGCCGCTTTCGCCCCGTCACGTTTCCGTTTCGACGCTATATTCTCAAGGCGCTCTCACTCGTGCCGGTGCGGCCGTGGCAAGCGGCGCTACAACCGAGCAACCCCCTCTGCCCGACTATGGCCGTGGCCGCGGCGGAGTACGACGGCCCGCTCGACGCCGTCCACGCGCTGGCCTTCCCGTATTCGTTCCCGATTCTTTGCGCTCTCCGATTGGCCCGTCGGCGCCGGGTGCCCTTCTTCATCACGCCCTTCCTCCACTTGGGCGATCCGTTCGATCCCGGCGACCGCACGCGCCGGCAGTACACCCGACCGCACTTGCGCTGGTTGCTGAAGCGAGCCGACGGAATCTTCGTGCAGACGCCGACGGAACGACGGGCCGTCATCGAGATGGGAATCGCCGAGGAACGCGTACTTCTGCAAGGACTCGGGGTCGATCCCGCGGAGTGCACCGGAGGCGACCGCGCGGCTGCACGAGCGGTTTGGGACATCGCGGAGGACCGCTTCGTAGTCGGGCATTTGGCGAATGCGAGTATCGAAAAGGGAACCGTCGACCTGCTGAAAGCGGCGGCGATACAAAATATCCGGGTCGTGCTCGCGGGTCCGACGATGCCCAACTTCGAGCGATTCTGGCACGGCTTCGACCGCAAGGATTTGGTCACCCGCCTCGGGCCGGTGGGCGAATCGCAGAAGCGCGACTTCTTCGCCGGGATCGACGCCTTCGCGCTGCCGTCGCGTACCGATTCCTTCGGGCTGGTGCTGCTCGAAGCGTGGGCGAATGCGAAGCCGGTGGTCGCCTACCGCGCCGGCGGCCCCGCCGATTTGATCCGCGATGGCACCGACGGCTGGCTCGTCCGCTGCGGGGATGTGGCACAACTCGGCGAGCGCCTCGAGCTGTTGAGCGCGGATGCGGGGATGCGCTCGCGCTTCGGCGCAGCGGGACTGGCCCGGTTACCTGGGGAGTTCGCATGGGAGCCGAAGCTGAGATTAGTGCGGGACGCGGTGTGGAATGACATACGCATTTCGCCGATCTCGTAGGTCACGCTCGGCGTGACGCGTCACGCCGAGCGTGACCTACGAGATCGGCGAAATGCGTATGTCATTC
>JAYTBD010000302.1:0-4746 GCA_043737155.1 Fimbriiglobus sp.
GGCGGTTCATCGCACGGCTACCTTTTTCTTCCCGGCGCGTTCGGCTTTCCGATCGGCCTCGAAAAGAGCGATGACATCGCGTGCGTTCTCGAAGGCTTCTTCCAACGAATCGGCTTGGGTGAGGACGTCGGGATTGAAGGGCGAAGTGACCACGTAGCCGCCCTCCTCGGCCGGCTCGAGTCGCAAGACCAACTTCCCGTCTGTGACGGTGAATTCCGGCGCCTTCTTGGCCATCTGATTCTCCGGCTACCAACTCGTGTGTGTCGAGTGCATCGCCTATTCTATCACGCAGCGATCGGACGGAGTCGACTCGTGGCAATCCGAGACAAGGACTGAGGCTCCTCAATGCGACGCTGGCTTTATCTCGGGCTGATCGCCATCGCTGTATACTCCCTCACCGGAGTGGCCCAGGTCGGGCCGGACGAGCGCGCCGTCGTGCGCCGCTTCGGTGAAGTCGTCGCCCGCCCCGGCCCCGGACTCTGGATCGGATTTCCCTACGGCATCGACCGCGTCGACCGTGTGCCGGTGCGGGTCGTGCGCCAACTGTCGGTGGGATACAACGCGGAGGAATCGAGCGATGCCCCCGGTTTGCCGACGGGTCAACTCCTCACGGGCGATCAGAACCTCGTGAATCTCAAACTCGTCGTCGAGTACGCCATCGACGACCGCGATGGCCCGCTCGAAGATTACGTCGTCAACCGCGATCAGGTCGATGCCGCGCTCACGCGCGAGACCGAAGCGCTCGCGGCGGAATGGACTGGCAGCCGCACGGTGGATCGCGTCCTCGGCGGCCGTGCGGCACTCACCCAGTGGATCGCGGCCCGACTCCCGCTGCGGCTCGCCCCGCAAAACCTCGGCATCGTGTTGCAGCGTGTGAGCGTCGAATACCTCGCCGCGCCAGAGGAAGTCCGCGACTCATTCGAAGCGGTCAACCAAGCGCAGACGAACATCCGCACGCGCCGGAACCAAGCCGAGCAGGAAGCGGAGCGCTACCTCAACGAAGCGGACACGCTGAAGTTCCGCCTGCAAAATGAGGCCGCGGCGTACCGCAACGAGACGGAGACGCAGGCCCGTGCCGAGGCGGGCTCGTTCGAGGCCCGGCGGGCGCAAGCCGCACCGCTGCGGGCTGCGAACCCGGATTTCCTCGCCGCGATCTGGCGTGAAGAAATCGGCCTGCTCCTCGCGGAATTGAAGACGCGCAGCCGGATCGAACTGCTCGACGACTTCCTCGGCCCGAACGGGCTAGAATTGAATCAGTTCGTACCGACGAGAAAATCCCCGGGGCGGTAACCGTGGCCAGTCTCTCTGTCGTCCAAGGGCCCGACCTCGGCCGGACGTTCCCCCTCGCCCCCGGCATCGCCGTACTCGGCCGGCACTCCGCCAACGCCGTGTCGCTCTCCGACCCGCGCGCGTCCCGGCGTCACTGTCAACTCGTTGTCACCGACGGCTCCGCGCAGCTCAGCGACCTCGAAAGCGGCAACGGCACCCTCGTCAACGGCTCGTCCATCCGCTCGGTTCCACTGTATTCCGGGGACCGCATCCAGATCGGCGACACCGTGCTCGCGTACTCATCCGACGCCCCCGGCGGCTCGGCCCTCGAAGCGGATCGCACCAAAATCGTCGTCCGCCCGCAGTCGTCATTCGCCTCGTCGATCCTCAAATCGCTCCCCGCCGACGCGGGCAGCGAAATCCTCCGCCGGCCCGAACTCGCCGGTACGGATTGGCTGCGCAGCAGGCTCGCGAACCTCGCCGTGCTGTACGAAGCCTCGCACGCCATCAGCGACATCCTCGATGTCGAAGATCTCCTCGGCCGCATCGTCGAACTTGTCGTGAAGGCCACCGACGCCGACCACGGCTGCGCGATGGTGCGACCCCCCGAAGGCGGCGAATTGATGCCGATGGCGGTGCGCTCCAACGCGGGGCACATCGCCGGCGAGATCGTCGTATCGCGCACGGTCATGGAGCACGTGCTGACCACGAAGGAGGGCGTGCTCATCACCGACGCGGCCGAGGACGATCGCTTCCGGGGCGGCGAGAGCATCGTGCGCCACCGGATCCGCGAGGTGCTCTGCGTGCCGATGCGCGGCCGGCACGACACCGTCGGCGTCCTCTTCCTCGACACCCGCGTGAGCCAAGGAACCGGGGCCGAAGCGGTGAAGTTCACCGAGGACCATTTGCGGCTCGCCATCGCGGTGGCGCACCAAGCGGCCCTCGCCGTCGAAGAGAATCAATCGCGCCGCGCGCTGCTGCAAGCCGAGCGCCTCGCGGCCATCGGGCAGACCATCGCGGCCCTATCGCACCACATTAAAAACATCATGCAGGGGGTCCGCTTCGGCTCCGACATGGTCCGCATGGCCCTGCCCGATCTCGACCGCGAACTGCTGACGAAGGGCTGGCGGCTCGTCGAAAAGAACCAGGCGAAGATCGACGACCTCATCCTCGACATGCTCAGCTTTTCCAAGGAGCGCGAGCCGCTGCTGGAATCGACCGACATCAACGGCGTCGTGATCGAAGTGCTGGACGTGGTGCGCGGGCGCGCCGGGGAACTCGGCGTCGAATTGACCTTCGAGCCGACCGTCGGTTTGCCGGCGGTGCGGTGCGATCCGGATGGGATGCATCACGCATTGTTGAACATCGTGGGCAACGCCGTGGAAGCGGTGGAAGGCCGTGTGAATCCGCGTGTCGTTGTCACGGTGCAGCAGCATGACGGATGGGTCGAGATTGTGGTCGCGGACAATGGCCCCGGGATCGCGGCGGTCAAGCTCGCCGACATATTCAAACCGTTCGTGAGCACCAAGGGGGCCAAAGGGACGGGACTGGGTTTGCCCGTCAGCCGCAAGACGCTGCGCGAGCACGGCGGCGATGTGACGGCGACGAGCGAACCGGGTATCGGCACCCGCTTCTCGCTGAAGTGGCCGAGCGACCCCCCGGCCGCCGATAGGACCGAGGAAATGCCGAGTTTGGAGTGATCGAAACGAACACTACGTTTTGGGATTACGGAAGCGGCGGAAGGCCCCGAGCAAGCCGAGGCCGGCCGCGCCGAATGCGAACACCGTCCCTGGTTCGGGGACGGGGGTGAACTGGATTTGCACCTTGCCCGCGGAGGGAGCAGCGATGATCGTGAAGTCGCTCGCGACGAAGCCGTTGAGATTCGAGTAAAAGAGATTCGCTGTATTGAAGTTGTTCACGGTGGCGCCGGTGCCGACCAGCACGGTGTATGTCCGTCCGTTGGGTGCAGCCGAGAGCAAAGCGTCCCGCGAGACACCCGATAGGTCGAGCGTGATCCGCGCGGTCGAGTCGATGGTCACGTTCCCGATCACGTTGATTAAACTGATATCCGAGGCGTTCGTACCGAATAGCTTCACATCGTAGGCCGCATTCGAACCGATCAAAAGATTGAAGGCAGTCGCCGTCGTGCCGATATTGAGCGACGGATCGGCCAGCGTCCCGGCCGTGATGACGCCGGAATTGGTCGCTGACAATGCCGTGACACTGACGATGCGATTAATCGTCCCGGTGCCTCCGAGGGTCGAGCCGGGTGCAACGCGGATCGTGGCCTGAGACGGGTTATTCGAAGTGATGCTGCTGAGGGTACCGGTCGCGAGGCCGTTGATGTTGGTGCGCCCGCCTTGGAGCGTGAGATAGTTGGTGAAAGCCATCGCGCCGTTTAGGTTCACCGTTCCGCTGTTCTGGATGGCGTTCGATTGGCCGAAGACGACCGGGGCGTCGATCGTCAAAATATTGGTCGCGCCGTGGACCAGCCCGGAGGTAAGGGTCAGCGAGTCGGCGCCGCCGATGGTGAATGCCGGTGCGCCGCTCTGGGTGACGAGCTGGGCGAGAGTCGTGCCGCCCGATGCGGTGGTGACCGTCGTGTTGGCACCCGCGGCGGAGCCGAGAAGGACCGTACTCGTAGGACTGGGTGTGCCGCCGCCGAAGTTGTCGCCATTGCCGAGAGAAGTGTCGCCGACGCCGGTGAAGACGTGCCCGGAGGTCATGGTGACCGCGTCGAACCGCAATGCCCCAGTGGTCTCGTAAGTGCTGCCGGGGGCAGACGCGGTGTATGACGAATTAGCCGGGTCGAATACAGTCACGATACGCACGCCGAAATTGGCGTTGTTATTCGCCCCGTTGATACCGGACAGATCGACTGTGCGGTTGTTGTACCAGACACTGCCACCCACGTTGGCCGAGAAGGTGGCTCCCGCAGTAAAAGTCAGCCCATCGAGTGTGTACTCGACTCGAGCAAATCGACTGGATGTGTTTGTGTGCCGGACATCGTGTCGGAAGACGATGTTTGAAGAAGAAGGGGTGCCGACCTTATAGAGCGTGCCGGCCGTGCCGCTCGAGATGGATTGGGCCGGGTAAGTTGCGGTGTTCCAAGCAACGCTGAGTGCGGTGGCTTCCGTGGATCCGCCGTCCCCGAGTCCGCCGGAGGAGGTTGCAGTAACTCCTCCTATTAAGGATGCGGTTCCCGATCCTGTCGAAGGCGCGGGTGCGTTGGTATTAAAGCCCGGTGGAAAGTTCCACTGGGTCACAACACCCTGTCCGCACACATCCCCGCCCACGGCCAGTACGCTTGTCACGGTCGCCAGTATCAGTCCGAGTCGATTGAGCATTCGGTCTCCACATCGATCGCCGGGGCATCCTGCTGCAAATGAATTGGTTTGTCTCGGTTGTACCGTCTTAGGAAGACTCACCGCCGGAGAATGGACATTCCGGTAAAGATTGCTCGGAGAGTATGTGAAG
>JAYTBD010000303.1:0-4745 GCA_043737155.1 Fimbriiglobus sp.
CGCTGCGGCGCCGGAGCTGATCGAACTGTCGGAGCGGATGAGGAACTGTCGTTTCGGCGTCGTCTTCTTCGGCTCGGGGCTGACCCACGGGCGATTGGCGCACCGCACCATCGAAGCGCTGCTGCAACTGGTCACCGACCTCAACGACCACACCGAACCCAATACGCGCCGGCGCTTCTACGCCCGTCGGATGCGCCGCTACGGCGACGTGGCCGGGGCCGACTCCGTGCTCACGTGGCAAACAGGCTACCCGTTCGGCGTCAACTTCGCCGCCGGCTACCCGCGCTACAACCCCGGCGAGTTCACCGCTCCGGAATTGCTGACTCGGCGAGAAGTGGACGCCGTCGTCGTCCTCGGCGCCGAGACGATACAAGACCTCCCGGTCGAGGCGCGAGCCGCGCTCCGCGATCTCCCGGTGATCGTGTTAGGGGGAGCGCGAACGACCGCGGATGAAGGGCCGGGGACAATCTTCTTTCCGACCGCGATCTACGGCATCCACCGGCCGGGCACCGCGTATCGCTTGGACGAGGTGGCCATTCCGCTCAAGGTGTTACTGCAGACGGATTGTCCGAGCGACGCCGAGGTGCTCACGGAGTTGCATCGGAGGGTGAAAGGTGGAAGCGAATCTGCGAGTTCAAACTGAATCGCACGTATAGGCAGAGTGGCCCGGATTTGAATACAAACGCCGAAAGGCTTGGCAGAGCCAAGCCTTTCGTGTCGGAATCGGTCTGAAGTTACTTCTTCTCGCCTTCGGCGCGCTTCAGGATCACGCTGCAGTAGGACTTGGTTTCCGCGTTGGCAGGAACTTCGGTCTTCGTAGCCGGGGCATCGCCCTTCGGTTCGGTACCGGCACCCGTGTCGTGGATACAGATCGCGACGAATTCGGCGGTCTTGACGCAGACGCCCATTCGCGTCTGCTGCTTATCACCGGCGGGTTTTTCGCTGCCGGTGTTGGCGACTTCGGTCGCTTTGATAGTGCCGTTCTGTCCACACTCGATGCGGATCGACACGATCTTGTCCTTCTCGTTCTTACAGGTGAAGGTGGCGACGTTGTCCTTCACCATCACTTGGCAATCTTTGGCTTCCGCCATCGGCTGGCCGTTCTTCTCGTAGCAGACCACGGTCCAGTTGCCGTCGAGCGACTGCGTGGCTGCGCCCGGTCGGCCCGGGGCTTCGGCCTTCGGCGTTTCGGGGGCTTGTGCAAACAGGGCGGCGGAGAGAATCAAGGCGTTCATCGGGAGAACTCCAGAGCCGGAGGGTCATCGCGGCGCATCGGCTCCCATGCCGACCGCGACGGTTGAGCACTCGCCGGGCAAAGCCGGGAGCGCCCGGAACAATTGCAACGGATGTGCCAACGGCGCCCAAGACTGCCGAAGATCGGGAATCGCCGAGAAAAGTGCTCTGTGAAGGCGGCAAGAGGGGCAAAATGAAGCGCGGTGCACAAATCCGCGCACTCGCATTCCGCGCGGGATGTCAAACGTGCCGGGAATTCGTTCCCGCCCGGCACTCGTTACAAACCGGTCGAATCACGATACCGTCCACATGTCCTCGGCCTTGAACAGGTCGGCCATTTGGCCCTTCCCCTTCTTCGCCACAGCTTCCGCGATTTGATTCGTCTGCTGCTCGTCATAAGTCGGCCGGCGGACGGCGCGGTAAACGCCCATGACCTCGGGGAACTCGGGCCCGACCATCCGGCTGAGCAGCGTCGCCAGTGTCGGGTCGTCCGATTTCTCGTCGTGGATGAGCAGATCCTCCGGACCGCAGTCCTTGCCGACCTCGACGACCTCGGGCCTCAGTCCGTTCAGCCGGATTCCCTTCGTGCGGTTCTTGCCGAAGATCATCGGCTTGCCGTGCTCGACATAGAGCAGATTGTCGGCCTTCACGCTCTTATCGGTGGCGTAGGCGAAGACTTCGTCGTTGAAGATCTTGCAGTTCTGGTAGATCTCGACGAACGCGGTGCCGGTGTGCTGGGCGGCGCGGTGCAGGGTCGCCGTGAGGTGCTGGATGTCCACGTCGACGGTGCGGGCGACGAAACTGGCTTCGGCCGCGAGGGCCAACGTCAGCGGGCGGATCGGCGTTTCGAGCGACCCCGTCCGGCTCGTCTTGGTCGGCGTCCCGGTCCGGCTCGTCGGGCTGTATTGGCCCTTCGTCAAGCCGTAGATTTCGTTGTTGAACAGCAAGATCTTGATGTCGATGTTACGCCGCAGCACGTGCATCAGGTGGTTGCCGCCGATGCTGAGGCCGTCGCCGTCGCCGGTGACCATCCAGATTTGCAGGTCGGGATTGGCGAGGCGCAGCCCGGTGGCGAACGTCGGCGCCCGGCCGTGGATGGTGTGGAATCCGTAAGTGTTCATGTAGTAGGGGAAGCGACTGGAGCAGCCGATGCCCGAGACGAACGCGAGCTTCTCGCGCGGCACGCCGATGGTGGTCAGCGCTTTGCGCATCTGCGCGAGAATGGAGTAATCGCCGCAGCCGGGGCACCAGCGCACCTCTTGGTCGGTGGTCAGGTCTTTGGCGGTCAGGGTCGGGAGGGGAGTCGCGGACATGGTATCGGGTTCCGGGTATCGGGTTCTGGTTTCGCCCCAACGGGGCCGACTTTTATAGCCCAGGGCGGAAGCCCTGGGTGGGCAATCGATATTCTCTGCACCCCGAAGGGGTCGCCGGCCCCTTCGAGGCGGAATCTATTTCCGACGTCACCCAGGGCTTCCGCCCTGGGCTATAAAAGTCGGCCCCGTTGGGGCGAAGAGGGCTGCTATCCTTTCAACGCCTGCACGATGCCTTCTTCGATCTCACTGATCAAAAAAGGTCGCCCCTGCACCTTGTTCAACCCCTGCGCATCGACCAAATACTTCGCCCGCAGCAACCAGCACAGTTGGCCGCTGTTCAGCTCCGGCACGAGCACCTTCTTGAATCGCTTCAGCACGGCTTCGGTGTTTTTCGGCATCGGATTGAGATAGCGCAGATGCGCCGAGGCCACCTTCAACCCCTTGCGCTGCGCCCGTTCCACGGCGGTGAAAATGCTGCCGTACGTCCCGCCCCAGCCGAGTAGCAAAAGCTCCGCGTCGGCGTCGCCGGTCACTTCGAGATCGCGGATCGTCAGCGCGATGTTCTCGATCTTTTTCCAGCGCGTGTACACCATGTGCTCGTGGTTGGCCGGTTCGTAGTTGATGTTGCCGGTGGTGTCCTGCTTCTCGATGCCGCCGATGCGGTGCTCGAGTCCCGGCGTGCCGGGGATGGCCCACGGCCGACTCAAGTATTTATCGCGTTTGTACGGCAGGTACTTGCTGGCGGAACCTTCGCCGACTTCGTGGCCGGGGCCAGTCCAGCCGTCGCTGTTCGGCCCGGTCGGGTGGATGATTTCGATCTTCGGCAGCTTCGTCGGATCGGGGATCTTCCACGGCTCGGAGCCGTTGGCCAAGTAGCCGTCGGACAGCAGGAAAACGGGGCACATGAACTGCGTCGCAATGCGAACCGCTTCGTAAGCCGCATCGAAGCAGTCGACCGGCGACTGCGGGGCGATGATCGCGACCGGGCTTTCGCCATTGCGGCCGAACATGGCTTGGAGCAGGTCGGCCTGTTCCGTCTTCGTCGGCAAACCGGTGCTCGGACCGCCGCGTTGGATGTCGAGGATCACCAGGGGAAGTTCAGTCATGACGGCCAAGCCGATGGCTTCGGACTTCAAGCAGATGCCGGGGCCGCTGGTGCCGGTGACGCCGATGGCCCCGCCGAAACTGGCGCCGATGGCGATCCCGCACGCCGCGATTTCGTCTTCGGCTTGCAGGGTCTTCACCCCGTGGCGGCGCATCTCGACGCTGCACAAATCTTCGAGGACCGAGCTGGCGGGCGTGATCGGGTAACCGGAGTAGACGAGCGTCTTGCCGGCGCCGTGGGCCGCGGCGACGAGGCCAATGGCGATGGCTTCGTTGCCGGTGATCTTGCGGTAAACGCCCGGATCGATCTTCGCCTTGCCGACGGTGTACTGCACCGGCATCACTTCGACCGTATCGCCGTAGTTGTACCCGGCTTTGAGCGCCCGCGTGTTGGCGTCCATCACCGGCATTAATTCCGGTTTGCGGCCGAACTTGTCCTTGATCCACTTGATGGTGGCTTCGAGCGGGCGCTCGTACATCCAGTACACGAGGCCGAGCGCGAAGAAATTCTTGCAGCGATCCTGTTCGCGCGGTGACAAGCCGCACTCCTTCACCGCTTCGCGGGTCAGCTTCGACACCGACACGCGGATCTGCCGGTAGCCGGTGAGCGAGCCGTCGTCGAGCGGGTTCACCTTGTACTTGGCTTTGTCCAAATCGTTTTGGCCGAAGGCGTCGGTGTTGAGGACGAGGATGCCGCCCTTCTTGAGGTCGCGCAGGTTCGTCTTGAGCGCCGCCGGGTTCATGACGACGAGGGTGTCGAGCACGTCGCCGGGGGTGTAGATGCGCGTGCTGCTGAAGTGGAGTTGGTACCCCGAGACGCCGGCTAGGGTGCCGGCGGGGGCGCGGATCTCGGCGGGGAAGTCGGGGAAGGTGGCGATGTCGTTGCCGACGAGGGCCGAGGTGTTGGTGAACTGCGTGCCGGCGAGTTGCATGCCGTCGCCGGAGTCGCCGGCGAAGCGGATCGTGATGCTTTCGACTTCTTGGTGGGCGTGCTTGCCGTTGGCGGACGGGGTCAGGGGCGGGGCATCAAGCCCGGCGGGAGGGGTCATCGGAACCTCGACAGGACAACAAGGGTAACGTGTGGGTCGGCGGGTC
>JAYTBD010000304.1:0-4735 GCA_043737155.1 Fimbriiglobus sp.
CGAACTGCGCTTCGAACAGGCTGCGGTACTCCGCGATCGCCTCGCTCTGTTCGAGTGGCTCGAAGACAAGCTCAAGTTTTTACGGACCGCCCGGGCGAAGAATTCATTCGTCTACCCGCTCCTCGGGGCCGACGGTCGGATGCGCTGGTACCTCATTCACACGGGCGAAGTGCAAGCCGTGCTGCCAGTGCCGACGGACCCCGTGGCCGCGGGCGACTCCCTCCGGATGATCGAGGCGATCTTCTCCAACGCGCTGGCGATGACGCGGAAATTCGAGCGCTGCGTGGACAGTGTGCTGATCGTCACCGGGTGGTTCCGCAAGCGACCCGAAGAGAAGCCGAACCTACTCTCGATGCGGCAAGCGGCGAATCTCTGCCGGGCGATGATGGAAAGCGGCGCCGCGACCGGCTAGACTGCGACTCTCCCCCCGACGAGTGCCGCCATGCCCGACGATCCCCAGCCGTCCCCGTCCCGCTGGCGCTGGTGGATTTGCGCGGTACTTCTGCTGGCGACGACGCTGAATTACATGGACCGCATCGCGCTGAATCTCCTGTCGAAGGAGATCATCGACGCTTTCAAGATCACGAAACTCGAGTACGGCATCCTCGAGAGCGGGTTCCAAATCGCCTTCGGGATCGGCGCGATCACCTTCGGCGTCATCGTGGACCGTTTCGGCGTCCGGCGCGTTTACCCCGTGGCCGTGATCGGCTGGTCGTGCGCCGGGTTCCTCACGGGCTTCGCGGATAGTTATTGGACGCTCTTCGCGTGTCGCATGATGCTCGGAATCTTTGAAGCGGGCAACTGGCCGTGCGGCATCCGCACGACCCGTCAAGTGCTGCCCGCGAAAGAGCGATCCCTCGGCAATTCCATTTTCCAAAGCGGCACCGGGCTCGGGGCCATCGTCACGCCGCCGGTGATCGCGATCTCCTTGGCGACCATGGGCACCGGCGAAGCGAATTCGTGGCAGATCCCCTTCCGCCTCATCGGACTGATCGGCTTCGGTTGGGTCGCGCTGTGGTTGCTGACCATCCCGAAGGGACAACTCGTTGTCGGTCAGTCGGTGAACGCGGAATCGGGATCGTTCTGGACCGTGCTCCGTGATCGCCGTTTCTGGCTGCTGATCGCGGTCATCATCGGCGTGAACACGACATGGCACACGTTCCGCGTCTGGCTCCCGCTGTTCCTCCGCGATGAGCAGGGTTACTCGCGCGACCAAATGTTGGAGTTCAACACGCTCTATTTCATCATCGCCGATATCGGCTCATGGACCGCGGGTTTGGCCGTCATTCTGTTGATGAAATTCGGTTGGCCGCTGCACCGGGCGCGCTTGGTGACATTTACCTTCGGCGTCGCATTGGTTCTCCCGGCCGGGGCGATCCCCTTCGCTCCGCAAGAGTGGCTCGCCCCGCTGATCCTCGTCACCGGATTCGGCGCGCTCGGGATATTCGCCACCTACTTTGCTCTCAGCCAAGAAATCTCGGGGCGTAACCAAGGGAAGATCACCGGCCTCCTCGGCCTCATCAACTCGCTCTACCTCGCCGGTTTGTATTGGATCCAGGGGAGCATCGCCGATGCCCTCGGCGGTCTCGGACAGGTGCTGGCCGTGGCTCCGATTCCGGCGCTCCTAGCGCTGTTGGTGGTGTGGTTGTTTTGGCCCGGGGATCGACCCATCTCGGCTTGACCCATCCCGCGGGCACCGTACCATAGTCGTGCTTGGCCAGGACGGCCGGGCACTTCGATGTTCAGCAAGGAGGCTCCATGCGTTGTCTCGTCCTCGGCGGCACCGGCCGCATCGGTTCGACCCTTCTCGCGGCCTGCATTCACCGCGGCCTTCCCCACCTCGGCACTTACTTCCGTCGTTACGATTCGAAATGCGAACCCCTCGACTTGCTCGACGGCGATTCGCTCGGCGCATTGATCGCCGACTACCAACCGGAAGCCATCGTCTACGCCGCCCCCGCGGGCATGCGAACGGCGTTGAACGGCGTGATCGAAGCGGCGAAAACTTGCGGGAGCAAGCTCGTCTACTTCTCGGGCGACGGCGTCCTCGGCGAGTGCCGCGTGGCGCGGCGCGAAGATGATCCGCTAAAACCGATCGGCGAACTCGCGGGGCGACAAGCCGACGAGGAACGCGCCATTCGGGAGCGCTTGCCCGCATCCCACCTGATCGTGCGCACCAGCCGGGTCTACGGCGGGCCGAACAAGTTGGAGCCGGCGCGGTTCATCCGCAAGACGCTGGCGACGGGGCAACCGTGGGCCGCGGACACAGTCCGCTTCACCATGCCGACATACGCCCCCGACTTGGCCGAGGTGACCCTCGTCCTGCTGAAGCACGACCACACCGGGACGTTCCACGTCGCGGGGCCGGAGAAGCACACCGACTTCAGCTTCGCCCGCATGATCGCCCACGTCTACGATCTCGACGCCGATCTCATCGAACCGCTGACGGAAGAAGGCGACACCCGCCCGACGCAGGTGAATCTGGACCGCTTCAAGGTGCGCTCGCTGTTCGGGGCGAATGCGCTGCGGACCGTCGGCCTCGCCCTCCGCGCGATGCGCGACGAACAACGCCAGTTGCAACCGCTGCGGATTGCGGCGTAGTGGTTGGTGAGTAGTGGGTAGTGGATAGAAAAGAAGAACTCGGCCTACCCACTACCAACTACCCACTACCCACAATGTCCCAGACTCTCGCCGACCGGTTGGCCCAGTACGCCGCCGGTCTCACATTCGACAAACTGACCCCCGCGGCAATCCACGAAACCAAACGCCGGTTCATCGATTCGTTCGCCACGGCGGTCGGGGCGATGCCGAGCGAGGCGTACGCCATCGCCAAGAGGTGCGCGGCGCGCGTGAGCGGGAACCCGTTCGCGTCGATTCTCGGATCGGGTGCGTCGTCGCCGGAGTGGGCGACGTTCGTCAACGGGTTGCTCATCCGCTACCTCGACTTCAATGACACCTACTTGTCACTGGAACCCGCGCACCCGAGCGACAACCTCGCGGCCGTGCTCAGCGTCGGCGAGACGATGAATGCCGGCGGACGGGATCTGATCACCGCGGCGGTGCTGGCATACGAAATCCAGTGCCGGTTCTGCGATGCCGCGAGTCTGCGGAAGCACGGCATCGACCACGTCACCTACGGGGCCATTTCGAGCTGCGCCGCGGCGTGCAAGCTGATGAACCTGACCGTGGAGCAAACGGCGCACGCCATCGGTATCGCCGGGGTGTGCAACACGGCCCTGCGGCAGACGCGCTCCGGGGAACTGAGCATGTGGAAGGGGTGCGCCTTCGCCAACGCCGCCCGCAACGGCGTCTTTGCCGCGACGCTCGCCGCCGAGGGAATGACCGGCCCCGCCCCCATCTTCGAGGGCGATCTCGGCTTCTTCAAGCTCGTGGCCAAGGGAGCATTCACGCCCGCTGCGTTCGGAGCCGAAGTGGGCAATGCCGACGGGTTCATGATCAACAAGACCTACATCAAATTCTGGCCGGCGGAGTACCACAGCCAGAGCGCCATCGACGCCGCCATCCAACTGCGGGCCGAGTTGAACGATGACGTGTCGCAAGTGAAGAGCATCGACATCCACACCTTCGAAGCGAGCTTCAACATCATCGGCAAGTACCCGGAAGCGTGGGCGCCGCGGACCCGCGAGACGGCCGACCACAGCTTGCCGTACTGCACCGCCGCGGCGCTCTACGATGGCGGCGTGACATTGGAGACTTTCGACGAAGCGCATTTCACCGATCCCGCGCTCGTGGCCTTCACGTCCAAGGTGAAAGTGCTCCACGACGCCGCGCTCGATCCGCGCTACCCCATGGGCATCCCGAACCGCATCACGGTGAGGTTGGAAAACGGGCAGTCCATTGTGAAGGAAGTCGAGTTCCCGCGCGGCCACGCGGGCAACCCGATGACCGATAGGGAAGTCGAATCCAAGTTCCGCGGCACGGTGGAGCCGAGGTATGGCCGGGCGAAGACCGATGCCATTCTCGCCCGTTGTTGGGATTTGGAAAACCTGACGAGCGTGACCGATCTGATCCGGATGTTCGATTGAAGAGAAAACTTTTCACCACAGAGGCACAGAGGACACTGAGAAGAAAGGATTGAACTTATCCATTTTAATCTTTCTTCTCAGTGTCCTCTGTGGTGAATCCTGTCTTCATCCTAAACATCCGCCACGGTGATCTCGAGCACCTTGAACCGGATGGTGCCGCGCGGCACGGCGATCTCGACGGAGTCGCCGACCTTGCTGCCGATAAGCCCTTGGCCGATGGGGCTGGTCGTGAGGATCCGATTCTTGTCCGGGTCTTCTTGGCCGGGGCCGATCAGCTCGTAGGTCTCTTCTTCCTCGGCGTCGAGGTCCATCACGCGCACCTTGCTCCCGAACACGACGATGCCCTTGGGCAGGTTCTCGGTGTCGAGGATATACGAGCGCGAGAGCTGGTCCTTCAGCTGGTTGATCTTGGCTTGGAGCAAGCCCTGATCCTCGCGCGCGGCGTGGTACTCGGCGTTCTCGCTCAAGTCCCCCATATCGCGCGCCGTCGCCACGCGGGTGGTGATCGCGATCATCTCGACGCCTTGCAGGTGGTCGAGTTCGGCGCGGCGTTTGTCGTAGCCGGCCCGGGTCGTCGGGATGCGGTCATCGGTCATTCCGCACACTCCTCATCTAGCGTTCGACGCTGTCACGAAAGTTTCGGAGAGGCACAAAAACAATTCGGCGGCCGCTATCCGGAGCGACCGCCG